>JAPOYZ010000370.1:9629-10475 GCA_026706325.1 Candidatus Aminicenantota bacterium | reverse complement strand
GGATCTCGTCGGGCCGGGCGCCCAGTTCCCGGAGGCGGTCCAGCCCGTAGCGGAGACCCAGGGTGACACCTTCCATGCTGGCCCTGGCCAGATGGCCGGGAAGGGCGGTTCGGGGCCGCAGACCCAGCAGCACACCCGTCCCCTCCGGGACGTCGGGCATTCGCTCCCCCTCCAGGTAGGGCAACAGAATCAACCCGTCAGAGCCGGGAGGGACCGCCTCGATCCGGCGGTTGAATTCTTCCAGCGACGCCGAGGAGAACCCGGTCCGGACCATCTCGGTGGCCACCGTCACGTTCATGGTGCAGGCCAGCGGAAGCCAGCCTCCCGTGCTGTCGCAGAAGCCCGCGATCTCGCCCTGCGGGTCCAGCACGGGCGTGGAGCTGTAGCCGTACAAGGTTCCTGAGGTTCCCAGGCTGACGGTGACCTTGCCGCCCGAGACGTTCCCGGAGCCGATGGCGCCCATCATGTTGTCGCCGCCACCCGAGCTGACCCGGACGCCGGCCGGGAGTCCCCATTTCCGAGCGAGACTCGATCTCAGCGTTCCAGCGGGTTCCCGGGCGCCGATGAGACGGGGCAGGCAGGCTGCCAGGTCACGCGCGGGATCGACCCATTTCAGAGCGCGCTCCGACCAGACTCTCCCGGCCACCTGGAAGTATCCCGTCCCGGAGGCGTCGCCCGCTTCGGCCGTCTTCTCGCCGGTCAGGTGCAGGTTCAGGTAATCGTGGGGCAGGAGGAAGGTGTCAGCCCGGCGGTAGGTGTCGGGCTCGTTCTCCTTCACCCACAGGATCTTCGAGGCGGTGAACCCGGGTGGAAGACTGTTGCCGATCTCCTCCCTGTAGGCGTCCA
>JAPOYZ010000370.1:0-9619 GCA_026706325.1 Candidatus Aminicenantota bacterium | reverse complement strand
GATTTCAATTTCGAATGTGTGGTCGCCGACATCGGCAAAGTATTTCACCAGCGGTGTTGCCGATCTCCTCCCTGTAGGCGTCCAGCCCGCCGGCCGCGTCCAGAATCCGCCGGCACTGGGCGCCGGTGCTGGTGTCGTTCCAGAGCTTGGCCGGTCTCAGGACCCGGTCCGACCGGTCCAGGAGCACGAGTCCGTGCTGCTGCCCGGAGACGCCGATGGCTCGTACCCGCGACAGGTCGGCGCCCTGTCCGGCAAGCCGTTCCATGCATGCGTCCAGGGCTTCGATCCAGGTCTGAGGATGCTGTTCCTTGTGTCCGGGAGGGAGTCCGGAAATCAGGCCGTAGCCCTGGGAGCTCGAGATCAGCGACTCGGAGCCGGGGTCCCAGACGATGACCTTGAGGCTCTGGGTGCCGCAATCCACGCCGAGATACATGCCGTGAATCATCCTACACTTTGTGGGGGTGGCGCGACGATACATGCCGCGACCTGGTTCCGACTCCTTGAGATTCAGATTATTGTATGTTGTAAATCCTTTTTTATTAGTGGTTTAGGCGAATAGTGGACACTCGGCGAACCAGAATATTGGATTTTTCCGTTGGACGGGAGCCGGAAACACTCTTCTTGATTTGTTTTTCTGATTGATTTCAAAAGATTTACGAGGCTTCGGCAGAACTTCGGCACGGGACTTGCTAGACAACGGAGCAACCAAGAAGTAGTGGGACGTGCCGGGGGATGCCATTACGAATTGAGCCTGGGATGCAACTAGTAAATTGGATTTTCCCCGGTACCTCCCCGCTGCTTCGTTCCTGACCGTTTCCCCTCTCCATGGTTCCTTGAATCCACCGATGGCGGGCACTATCGTGCAGGTCACAGGGAGCGGAACGTGACCCGGGATCTATACCAGGAGGCTCTGGAGGAGTTCGGCCGCAGGCTCCGCCGGGGGCGGGAAGAGGGGCTGATTCGCCAACCCACGGCCATGACGCTGGCCACGGCGGACGATCGGGGACGGCCCTCGGCACGGACCGGCCTGCTCAAGGACTTCGGGCGGGATGGCTTCGTCTTCTACACGAACCGGGAGAGCCGCAAGGGGGAGCAACTGGCCGCCAATTCCTGGGCGGCCCTCTGTTTCTATTGGGATCCCTATTGGGAGCAGGCGGTGGTGGAGGGTCCGGTTCAGGAAGTGAGCCCGGTGGAGGCGGATCTCTACTGGGTGACCCGTTCCCGGATCAGCCAGTTGGGAGCATGGGCTTCGAGGCAGTCTCGCCCCCTGGCCGGCCGAGCCCGGCTGATCTCAGAGGTCGTCGCCTGCGAAGCCAAGTACCCGGGCTCGGACGTTCCGCGTCCCGAGTACTGGTCCGGTTTCCGGGTGATCCCCCATCGCATCGAGTTCTGGACCGGACGTTCGTTCCGTCTCAATGATCGGCTGCTCTACGAGAAGACCGGCCAGGGTTGGACGGTGAGACGCCTCTATCCCTGAGTGCAAGGATGTGTATGGAGGCTTGCGGTCTCTCGCCCTCCTCGACGGATTGCCACTCCGGAGTTCGGCAGCTGGAAGCCGTCGCTTCTCGCTGCCGCTTTATGTCCGGGCGGCAAACGTGCTAAAGTTCCTCCTCCAAACTCTTCAGCGTGGGGCTGTAGCTCAGTTGGAAGAGTACCTGAATGGCATTCAGGGGGTCGTGGGTTCGAATCCCATCAGCTCCACCAACTCCTCAGATTGATTACAGATCCTTCCTGATCTGAGGATCGCCCGGACGGGTCGTGGTCCGGTTCGGAGCTTGCCCTCGGTGCTCCATGGTCCACGTCGCTGACGGCCCATAGAACAGTGCGCCCTCTATCCGTGCCATCTTGTTCTCCAGGACGTCCAACTGATCCCGTTGTTGTTCCTGATCCGATTGGAGTTCCGAGAGTCGCCGCCGGAACCCGACCCACAACACCAGCACGATTAGAAGCAGGAAGAAGATCAAGCCGAATGCAAGGAGGAAGTCGGCGTGCAAAAAGGTGGATGTCATAGCGAAATGTATCAGTACTTATATATCAAACACGAATGCCCTAGGAATGTAAATGAAGTCTACTATTGTGTGAATTTCGTGCTTTCTTGCCCCTATCTGCGATCATCGGCGTTTTCCGGACCGGCCGGCCGGCACGAAGCGCGGCTCCCCGGTCCGGCCCGCGTCTATTCTCATCTCCCGTGGGCCGGTCCGAAAACCCTTGCAGCTCTCATGACGCTGTCTTCCCGGCAGCGAGTGGTGAGCCACCTCTTCGACCAGCGGCGCGACGGATCGCCTTGGAGAGTTCGGCGTGGAGGCGCTAGCCCGCGAACCTCTCTCCGGCCCAGCCCATGGCGGCTCCTCCCAAAACGAAAAGAACCAGCCCGTCGACACCCCACCAGAGCACGATCGTCATGGGCAGGGCGATCACCCCGGAGTAACTCAACAGAGTCACGAAAGAGAAGATGCCCAGATAGAGCCCCCAGGTCATCCCGCATTTCCATCCGGGACCCTCGAACGCCTTGCGCAGGCAACTGTAGAGCCCGGCCACGACCAAGCTGCTGATCAGCGACACCAGGATCCACCGCGGCATGACGGCCGCCATGTCGGGTGGGTCCTGACGCAAGGGCTCGATCCACAGCGTCTCGGTGGCTTTGTACATCGGGTCGAGGATCGCCTCGTGGATGATGGGACCGGTGACTCCCAACCCCAGGATGTTCGTCACCAGCCAAAAGGCCAGCCCGCCGATGATGATCAGTTTCCAGTTCATTTGTCTCCTCCTTCAGGACGAAATGTTTCGGCCACGGGCCGTCCGGAACCCGGTGACTGCCCCTTGTTCCCTTCGGCGCCGGCCCGATTCTCTCCACTGCTGTTTCCGGTGGCTATCCTGGTCCGATGCTGGACCGAATCAAGTGGTCGGGGACTCGTCGAGCCACCGCTCGACGTGGCGCACGAAATCTTCGAAATCGTCGAGCCGTTCGGAGAGTATCTCGGCGACCAAGTCGAGGTCGACGTCCAGGTATCCATGGACGAGCACGTTCCGAAAACCGGCAATCTGCCGGAACCGCTCCCCGAAGCTCGGCGGCAGGATATTCGCCTCGACCAGACAGTCGATAGACGATCCATAGGTCCCTGGATCATAGCCCAACGCTTAACCGAGATGTGTCGCTACGTCGAGAGCGGCTTGGGCCGACACCTGAAGCCCGTGTTCAATGGCCCACCGGCGGTCGATATCGGCGCTGAGTTCCTGCGGCGTACATCCGGCGTGCCGCCGCAAGATTGAGACCGCTCGACGCACCGCGATGAGCCGTCTCTGGACGACACGGCGGTCGGGACAGCCTGGAGTCAATGCTGATCCTCTATGGCGGAGCCAGCGGCGTGCCGTCGTGCGCGGTCCATCTTGTCCAGTTGGGGGAGGAAGTCGAAGTAGCGGGACAAGGCCTGACCTGCACGCGTGGTCGTTGCCCTGAGGTCCCGGGACATCAATCGAACGCCGTCGCGCAGAACCCGGTGGTACAGGAGAATGGATGCCTTGTTGAGCACGACGACATCGACGTGGTTCGTACCCAACGCGATCATGAGGTCTGTCGTGAGTTGCGCCTGATAGCCCCACGCGCGGTCGCCGGCTCTCTCCTCATCGATGTAAACGGCGACGTCGATGTCGCTATGCGGGCGTGCTTGGCCACAGGCATGCGATCCGAAGAGGTACGCTTCCAGGATCTCCTCACGCTCCTCCAGAGCACTCGTCAACTGCGCAAGAAGTTCACCGTCGACGCGCTCCCGTTCCATATCGTTCATCAAGACGTCTCCGACTCGTCGAGAGAGCTTTGATCAAGCCACGAAACGACGATATCCGTTCCGCAGGTTTCAATCCACCGCTGAGCAAAATGGTTGGCTACCGGCAATGTCAGATGTGGGTTTCTCCAGGTTCATTTCACCACTCAGATGGCCCCGAACCGATGACTTCGACCAGCTCCGCCACCACAGCCACCGCGGCCTCGTCGCCGGTCGTCAATTCGATGGGCTGAAATTCGGGATTGACGGGTTCAAGCACGATACAGGAGGAACCGCACACGGCCGGACAGTTGTCGGCGACTTCGCGGGCCGCTTGCACGATTTCCCCGAACCGCTCGCAGATCTGGTCGAGCAAGCCGGAACCGCCGGGCATGGGATCCCACAGCAGCGCATCCACATCGTCGCGGCCGACGTGGCCGATCACCAGGATCTGCAAGTCGTCCAGATGCATGTCCAGTACATGCGACGCGCCGAAACGCAGCGCCTCCAGGACGCTGTAGGCGGTGGTGGCGTCGTCACAGGCGGGAAGGGAGAGGACATCCGCCGTCACGTCCGCGTAGAAACCGATGGGATCCGGCGCACGGCCGCACCGGTCGGTGTGGGACTTGCGAAACTCGTTGCGCTGGCGCTCGGAGGAGAGGGGCGAAACGCTCTGGCCGCACACCATGCACACGGGAAAGCCCAACTTGCCGCGCCTCCTGACGTTTCCCGAGGCGCCCACGTTGACGAGCCGCAGGCGTACGCCCCGCCTGAGATGGGTGGGTTGCGCTCCCCAACGGAACGCCCTTCCTCCGCTGTGCTGGCCCAGCTCGATCCCGTACACGGCGACGCCCAGTTGGAAGCGCAACTCCTCCTCGTCGGAGATGTGGGAGGTGTGAACCAGATCCGTGTCGCAGACCGCCATCGTCTGCAGAAGCTGTCCGGTCAACGACGATCCTCCGGTTCCGCTGGCCGCCCTTACGGCCTGCCGGTCCGGGGAGACTTCGTAGTACGGGGTTTCGGCGTGTTCCTCGGCCAGCTCGCGGTGAAAGCGACGGGCCACGAAGCGATGGCCGTTGGCGTAGATCAGGTTTCCCGGCACGTATTCGCGCAGGGCGGTCGCGGGCGGCCGCGGCAAGCTGAAATCCATGGCTCCCATTCGCCAGAACGGAATCTCCGCCCATCCGATGACCGAACCGGTTTCCAGGCCGTAGCCGGGCAGAAATCCTTCCGCCGCCAGCACGTTGAAGGTGTTGAAGTCGTCGTGCCCCTCGGCCCGCGTTCGCGAACGCCTGATCGTCCCCTTGAGCCGCTTGACCAGCCTGTCGCAACGTCGGAACAGAGCTTCGTCCGCGGCGTCGAGCGTTCCTTGACGGACACGCCGCTCGTTGAGCCGACGGATCTGGTTCAAGGCCCAACGCAGGCGCCGCCGCAGACGGGCGACGACGGCTTCCAGGTCATCGACGAACTCTTCGACGTGGCGCCGGAGAACGGCCGCGTCCGTGACGCCGGTGTCCGTCTGCGGCCAGCCTTGCCGGAAGACCCGTTCCACACCCTTGGTCAGGTCCCGGGAATTCCGCCGCACCAGGTCTCGCAGCGCCGTGAAGTCGAACGGTTCGCTTCGCACCTCGCCGCCGTCGAACAGGTAGGACGCCACGACCCGCGGCAGGCAGGACCCGAGGACCTCCCGGATCTCCTCCCGCTCGGCGTCCGTCCGTCCAGGTTCGCGGCCGTACCGGTGCAGCCCGGTAATGACCGTGGCATGAACATGCTTGGCGACCATGGTCTCGTTGCGGAGGTTGAAGGCCGGCGGATCGATCCGGCCGTCCAACAAGCTTGAGCGGTTCGCCAAAATAGGCGAGGTCGTGGGAGACGGATCGGCAATAGGTGATGTCCACGGCCATGCGATGGTGTCTTCCCGCCCGTCCGGCACGCTGCCAGTAGTTGGCCGGCAACGGCGGCACGTTTCTCATCAGCACCGAGTCGAGCTGGCCGATGTCGATGCCGAGCTCCAGCGTCGGGGTGCACACCAGGCAGTTGACCGCGTCCGATGCGCCCTTGAACAGGTTCTCCAGCCGCTCCCTCTCCACCTGCGGGACCATGGCGGTGTGCTCTTCCGGACGGAGCATCGAATAGGCCCCGTCCAGAAGTTGCAGGTCATAGTTGTCGGCGTCTTCCGGCACCCATTCCAGGAGCCCCCGGCACCGCCAGGCGGGACATCGGTCATAAGGCACGTCCCGCGTGGTCTTGCGCCGGCAGTTCCGGCACCGCTTGACGCCCCGGTTGGGACTCAGCCGCAGCCGATCGGAGTTCACCTGGTAGACCCCTTGGAGATTCGGCAGGGGACGGCCCCTGGAACCTTTGAGCCGCACCGGAACCAGGAGGCGGCGTCGGACCAGGAAGTCGAACAGGCTTTCCAGGACCGGTTCGACGTCTTCGCGGACCACGCCCCATTTCGCGGCGACCTGGCGCATCGTGGTGTCGCCGCGATCACTCAGCCATTGGGTGACCAGAGCCTTCTTCTCCGTCGCGCCCCGCCGCAGCTTGGTCCCGACAGGTCTGAGGAAACCGGGCAGGTAGCCCTGCTGGATCTCCCGGTCTCCCTCCCTCCAGTACTTGGTGAAGATCTCGTGTTCCGGGTCGTACAGGGCGCCTCGTCGCCGCAGGTGATCGAGCACGCTGGCGATGCCGTCGCGGAGGCGCTCCGGGGAGATGGCCAGGGCGTGGGCCCGTTCCTGGATCCAGGGCAGGGACGCCTCAAGACCCTCGTAGTTCACCTTCATCCGTCCCCACGGTTCCAGGCCCAGCGCCTGCCGGGCGGTCAGCGTGACCTCGCGTAGAATCTGGAAGCGAAGGTACTTGCGACGCTCCTGCCGGTGGCGTCCGCCGGCGCCCTCGCGACGGACCACTTCCCAGACCTCCGGGATCAGCGCGCGGGAGAGAGTGTCGTCCTCTTCCAGCAGGTCGTCGAGCCAGGCCGCCAGGTCTCTTCCGCGTAGTCCTCGCCGACCGTGGTCACCGCCGCCCGGCGAACGCCGAAGAACCGCGACGCGAACTTGCGTGCGGCCTCGGGGTCGTTGTGATCGACGATGGTCGCCGAGGTCGCGACGCAGACCGTATGGCCGGGGTCGGCGTTGCAGAACGACCGGAGACGCCGGATCAGGCAGGCGGTCTCCGCTCCCATGGCGCCCGTGAAGGTATGGGCCTCGTCGAACACCAGGTAGTCCAGGCGCGCGCCGGAGAACAGTTGGATGTCCTGCTGGCGCGTCAGCAACAGCTCGAGCTGCTTGACGTTGGTCAGCAGAATCCGCGGTTGGCAGCCCGCGGTCCGCATCATCTCCCGGGAACAGACTTCCTCGGACGGGTAGACCGTTTCGCCGGCGCTGATGCCGGGCGGCGCGCCCTGGTCCCGCAGGATCAGAGACTGGCTGACGATGGGGTAGAGAAAGCACTCGGTCTTACCGGAGCCGGTACCGGTGGAGACGAGGGTCGTGCGGCGGTCCGCCATGGCCCGGATGGCCCGCTCCTGGTGACTGTAGAGGTGGGTGATCCAGTCCGGGATCCGTTGGCGCAGATGGGGGTGGAGCAGCTTCTCGGCAATGAGCGTGTCGATGGACGTACCCTGACGGAACGGTCGCGACAGGCTGACGTAGGGTCCCTTGAAGAGCGGCGATCGCCGGGTCTCGTCGAGCGAGAGGAGATCCCGCATCTGTGCATACAGGTTCGGGTCGGTGAAGGGATACGCCGTGAGCTGGTAGCGGAGAAAGCTCCGGACCACGTTCTCGGTGTAGGCGACGGGGTTGAGGGCCACGGGGTTGGTCTCAGACCGAGGCCCTGACGCAAGTGCGCAATTCGTCGGTGATCCATTGATTGAGGCTCTTGCCATCGGCCGCTGCTGCTTCGGCAATGGCCGCATGCAATTCCGGGGGGATATTTATGTTGAACTTACCCGAGAACTGCAGATCGGGTTCGACGCCGTCCTCTCGGCACATTTCCAAAAAGACGTTGAGGGACACTTTGCCTTCCTTTCTGAGACCTGCGATGTCCTGAGCGTAAAAATCTGCTCCACCGTTCAGACTGACGAATTCACCGCGAAACATCTCGATGTCTGGGTCATATTGAATGACCGCCCGGTAGCCGTCGATCTCCATTATGTTTCTCATGGCTCTACTCCGTTCTGCCTCAGCCAGTGGCGAATGCTCGCCACCGCTCCCTTGTCCGTATTGGGTCCCGGGTGCGGGCGGTGGAAGACACGGCGGTCACCGAAAAGGCGTACGCCGACGCGAGAACCTTTTCTTTCGCTGACTTCAGCACCCAGTTCGACGAACAACATCTCGATCTCTCTCCACCGAATGTTACCGCTGGTTGGGTGATCGAAGATTGACCGCAGGGTCCTTCTTTGCCGGCGCTTCATAGTGGAATCGTAGCCTCGCCGGAAGGGAGCGCGACAAACTGACATCGGGTCCGCTGCAAACGGAGGTTTTCGCGTCTCGTCCAGCGAGAGGAACTCTCGCATCCGGGGATACAGCATACAGGTTCGGGTCGGTGAAGGGATACGCCGTGAGCTGGTAGCGGAGAAAGCTCCGGACGACGTTCTCGGTATAGGCGATGGGGTTGAGGGCCACTGGGTCTTGCCTCGGCGTCTCTTCAGGGAATGCTGCCGCCGGCCGCGTGGATCGTCAGCAGCAGTTCCGCATCGCCGATCAGGCGGTACTCCGGCGTTCTGCCGGACAAGCGTTCGCTGTTGTCCAGGATGATGGGCACGCCTTCTCCACGCTTCTCCATCAGGGTTCGCCGATCCGTGTGAAGCCAGGGCTCGTCCGGCGCCGGGCATTTCGTCACCAGGCTGCAAAGCGCCTCGTTCCGGGCCGACTGCATGAAGGGGAGACTCTCGATGGTCATGGAGTTGGCGATCGTCCCAGGAGAGTAAAGTTCCAGTCGGTTCTCGAACAGGCGCAGCCGGACCTTGGACCCGTACACCGAGTAGTCACGATGCACGACGGCATTCACCACCGCCTCGAACACGGCCGTCATGTCGAACTGCGGTCGGTCGATGCGCCCCTGGTCCTTGAACGCGGCGATCCGCATGTTTTTTGCAACGAACCGACAGGTCTCGATCACCTGACGGTCCAAGGGCCCGGTAAGGTCCGCGGCGTCCAATTGGTAGATGGTCCCCGGGTGGGCTCGGATCCGGTTTCCCCGGTAGGCGACGGCTTGCACGAAGGCGTTCGGGAGCCACCGCCGCGGGTCCTCACTGGCCATGAGCACCCCGGCGACGGTGGGTCTCCACGTGCCCTCCTCGTCCACCTGCGCCATTCTGAGCTTTCCCAGAAACGCCTCCCGGTCGTCGCCGGAGCGAGCGGATCGCAAACGCTTCCAGAGGTGGGAGGAGAGATCGTCCAGGCGCGCCCGCGGAACGACCTGCTCGTCGAATCGGATAAGGCGGGTCTGGCTGCGGTGTCGATCCTTGACTTCAAGGTAGGAGTCTTCTCGCAGTCGAATCTTGTCCAGAAGTTCCTTCCTGCCATTGAACATCCTGGATCCCCCTGTGATTCGACTTGGGGAACATCGACTCCGCGGTCACCCGTGGTCTACGCCGCAATTCGGATTCATGCGAAATGTTGTCTGCGTGGATCGACCGGCTTCACTTTACCACGGCGGCGAATAGACAGAGGGAAGCAAACTGTTCCTTTCTCGAGTCGTTCGTCTCGGAGAAGCGACCAGGAGGGGGGACATTCTTGTCCCCCCCTCTTCGTCCTCGTGCCATGGGAAGGCCTACGGCTTGGACAGTGAAGTGACTGTCCCCATTCTGGGCACCCTTGTCCCCTACGCGCCGACGGGCTCACAAGTTGACAATC
>JAPOYZ010000316.1 GCA_026706325.1 Candidatus Aminicenantota bacterium | reverse complement strand
GCCGCGTCTACAAGTTGGACCGGCAGGACCCTGCCATCATCAAGCAGTTGGGTCTGGGCCAACAGGCGCTCGATCAACTGGTGGCCGAATACGCAACGTTCCACGAAGCACGGCAGATGGGCATCGCCGTGACCTCGGATGAAATCGTTCGATTCATCACCAAGACTCCCGTATTCCAGGAAAACGGCAATTTCATCGGCGTGGATCGCTATCGCGCCATTTTGCGGGCCAACAACTGGGCGCCCCACGAATTCGAGGAGAGCATCCGCAGACAGCTTGCCCAGGAAAAGCTGCGCAGAATCCTGACGGATGGGATCTTCCCCACGCCCGGCGAGGTCCGGCGAGAGTTTCTGAAGCGGAATCAGGAGGTGAAGGTCCGGTACGTGGGCTTCGACCCGGAACAGCTGGCTCCGGGGAATGTCGAAGACGACAAACTCAAGGAGTATTTCGACGAACGGCAAGAGAATTACCGGGTCGGCGAGCAGCGCAGGATACGGTACGTTTCCGTTGGCGTCGAGCCTGAGAATGTCAGCGTCTCCGAAGAGCAGATCCGCGATCGAATGGAGCGCGTCACCGACACCGACCAGGCGAGAGTCAGCCATATTCTGGTTTCGGTGCGGAGCCCGGACGACGAACCCGCAGCGAGGGCCAAGGCCCAGGGCCTCTTGCAACAGCTTCGGTCCGGGGGAGATTTCGCGGAATTGGCTCGAGCGCACTCGGAGGACCCGGTTTCGGCGGCGGCCGGCGGGGACCTCGGCTTTTTCGGCCGAGGGAAAATGATGCCGGAGTTCGAGAAGGCCGCTTTTGCGCTGAAGCCCGGCGAGCTGAGCGATCTGGTGGTGACGCCCTTCGGCTACCACATTATCCTCGGCACCTTCAATCCCGAGCACCACGACGGCGATGACCGGCGTCCGATCGCCGAATACGAAGCCCGGCGGCAGGAGGCGGAAGGCCAGGCCAAGAACCTGGCGGAGGACATCTCCGGAGAGCTGGCGGAGGACCCGGATCTGGCAAAGGCGGCGACCGCTCGCGGTCTCGCGGTTGAGGAATCGGAGCACTTCGAGCTCGGCGGCTTCATTCCCGGCCTGTCCGTCAAAAACGACTTCAATCAGAAAATCTTCGATCTCCAGGACAACCAGTCGCTGAAACCGTACGAGGCGGCCGGTTCCTTCGTGGTGGCTCAGCTCATTGAAATCCGGCCCGGACACATGCCGCCTTTCGAAGAGATCCGCGAAAAGGTTCTCGCCGATTACCGCTCCACCCAGGGCGACGAAGCCGCTCGGGAGAACGCCTTCGCCATGCACCAGGCCATCCAGGAGGGCGGCGAGTTCCAAAAGCTGACGGAGGAAGGGGAATTGCAGGTCATGACGACCCCCTTCTTCAAGCGGGGCGGCACCATCGACGAGAACCTCCGATTCTCGCCGCAGGTTCACGAACATGCCTTTCGGCTGGAGACGGGAGAGGTCGCGCCGCCGGTACTCGTCACCGGAAAGTACTTCGTGTTCCAGGTAGCCGAGAAGACGCCGCTGGACCAGGAGCAGTTCGAACGCGAGAAGAGTCAGTTGGAGAAGGAGCTGACGGAGAAGAAGCGCACGGACTACTTCAACGCCTATGTGGAAGGCACCCTGGAGCGCCTGCGCGGCGACGACGCCATTACCATCAACCAGGAGATGGTGGACCGCATAACCGGTTAGCCGGCATCGGCCGGCGCGGCCGGTCCCCGCCATTTGCTCCCCTGCACCAACGGCGGTGTCTCAGACGACTACTGCACCGTGACCGACTTGGCCAGATTCCGGGGCCGGTCGATGTCGCAGCCTCGCTCTCTGGCCACGTAATAAGCCAGGAGCTGGAGCGCGATCACGCTCAGGAATGGCGTGAACATCTCCCCGCATTGCGGGATCTCGATCAGGTCGTCGGCCAGCTCCGCCAAGTGGGTGTCTCCTTCCGTCCCCACCGCGATGACCGGCCCTTTGCGGCTCTTGATCTCCTGGATGTTCCCGATCATCTTTCGATAGACGCTGTCGCGGGGCGCCAGGCAGACGGTCGGAAAGCTCTCGTCCACCAGGGCAAGAGGTCCGTGCTTCATTTCTCCCGCGGCATACCCCTCGGCGTGCAGGTAGGAGACCTCCTTCATCTTCAGGGCGCCCTCCATCGCCACCGGGTAGCTGAATCTTCTTCCCAGATAGAGAAGATTCCGATGGCGGGCGTAACGGCGGGCGATTTCTTCAATGGCGGGCGCCCGCGCGAGCATGGACCGCATCCTGCCGGGCAGTGCGCGGAGCTCATGGACGAATTCCTGACCTTCGCTCAACGACATCTGCTGGTGTCGGCCCAGCAGGAGTCCCACCAGGTAGAGAATGGCGATCTGGGAGACGAAAACCTTGGTGGAGGCGACACTGATTTCCGGGCCGGCGTGATTGTAGATTCCGGCGTCGGTCAGGCGGGCGACCGTGCTGCCCACCACGTTGACGAGCCCCAGGCTGAGAGCTCCGCGCCGCTTGACTTCGCGGACCACGGCCAGGATGTCGGCCGTCTCCCCCGACTGGCTGATGGCCAGAACCGCCGTCCGCGCCTGCAGGTTCAGCTTGCGGTACTGGAACTCGGAAGCGAGATCGACGTCGACAGGATAGTTGGTGCAGCTCTCGATGACGTAACGCCCCAGCAAGCCGGCATAGTAGGAGGTTCCGCAGGCCAGGATGATGAGCCGCCGCATGTTCCTCAGCCGCGACCAGACTCGCTCCACGCCTCCCAGCTTGGCCAGTCCTTCCGCCTCGATGAGCCTTCCCCGGATGGCCTCTCCGACCACCTCGGGCTGCTCGTGGACCTCCTTGAGCATGAAGTGGGGGTAACCCCTCTTCTCGGCGGAAGACATGTCCCAGTCCAGGGTCTGGACGGAGCGATTCATGGGCATCCCGCTGAGAGTTCGGATCCGGTAGCTCCCGGGCTTCAGCAACGCCACCTCGCCGTCATGGAGGTAGGCCACCTCCCGGGTGTGACTCATCAGGGCCGCCGCGTCGGACGCGGCGAAGATCTCACGGTCCCGGATTCCCAGGATCAAGGGGCTGCCCAGCCGGGCGACCACGATCTGGGAAGGATTTCCGGCGGAAATCACACCGATTCCGTAGGTTCCGTCGACGCGTTGAAGGGCCGAATTGACCGCATCTTCCAAGTCCCCTCGATAGTATTCCTCGATCAGGTGGGCCAGGACCTCGGAATCGGTGGAAGAGCGGAACCGGTGCCCCTTATCCCGAAGCTCCTCCCGCAACTGCCGGTAGTTTTCGATGATTCCGTTGTGCACCACGAAGATGCGGTCCCGGCAGTCGCCATGCGGATGAGCGTTTTCGGGAGAGGGCACCCCGTGCGTGGCCCAACGGGTGTGGGCAATGCCGCCCCATCCTGTCCAGGGCTTGTCCCCGAGGAGCCCCGCCAGATCCGAGATCTTTCCCACCGCTTTCCGGCAGTGAATCTTCTCATTCACGGCCACCGCGACACCGCTGGAGTCGTAGCCGCGGTATTCCAGTCTTCTCAAGCCGTTGAGGAGGATCGGCAGGGAGGGGCGATCCCCCAGGTAGCAGATGATTCCACACATCGTTCGCTCAGAATACTACCAGCAGGCCGTCGGGCTCCCTGCCGGAACGTTGGGAGGGCGGGCGTGTGCGGGAGGGCGCCCGAAGACACTCCCGAGTGATTGGGTTCCGGGTGGAACCGAAGCCTGGGAGCCTGCGCCGCAGACTCCTAGAGAAGGCCCAGTTGAAGTTTTGCCGCCTCGGACATGTTCTCCATGGTCCAAGGCGGGTCCCAGACGACTTCTACGGCGACTTGGTCAACGCCGGGAAGCGTCCGCACCTTGGACTCGACCTCCAACGGCAACGACTCGGCCACCGGACAGCTCGGCGAAGTCAGGGTCATCTTGATATCCACTGCGCCGGCGGAGTCGACGTCGACCCCGTAGACCAGACCCAATTCGTAGATATCCACCGGAATCTCCGGATCGTAGCAACTCCTGAGGACCGAAATCACCTCTTCCTGGATGGCGCCGCCCACCGGCGCAGTCCCACTTTCCGTTTCGGCCTGGAACCCCGGTTCCGGATTCGGTTCTTCTGCCATGGATCCCCCTCCGCGGCGCTCCGCGAGAGCCCTATTCGGTCGAGACGACCTCGTTTCTCTTTTCGAGCGCCGCCCGCAACGTATGCCAGGTCAAGGTGGCGCACTTCACCCGAACCGGATAACGGCTGACCCCTTCAAACACCACCAATTTACCCAGATCCGGTTCGGTAGGATCTTCCGAATCGAGCTTCCCGGTCACCAGTTGGTGAAAACGCTCGAACAACGCCTTGACTTCCTCCAGTTTCCGCCCCTTCAGGCTCTCGGTCATTATGGAGGCGGATGCCATGGAGATGGCGCACCCCGAACCCTGAAACGAGATCTCGTCGACGACGGAGCCCTTCAACTTGACATACACGGTGACCCGGTCGCCGCAGAGGGGATTGAAGCCTTCCGACTGGTGATCCGCGCCCTCCAGCGCAGCGAAATTCCGAGGCCGCCGGTTGTGATCCAGGATGACCTCCTGGTAGAGGGCGCTCAGGTCCGGCATCACTCAAACACCTCGATCACCTTCTCCAAGCCTCGGCACATGGCATCGATCTCTTCCCGAGTGTTGTAGAACGCCAGCGACGCCCGCGCCGTGGCCGGGAGCCCATAGTAGTCCATCAGAGGCTGGGCACAGTGATGCCCGGTCCGAATCGCCACCCCCTCCAGATCCAGAATGGTGCCCATGTCGTGAGGATGAATTTCGTCCAGTACGAAGGAGAGCACTGCCGCCTTCGACGGAGCGGTGCCGATCAGGCGCAGGCCGGGAACCTGGGATAGCCGGGAAGTCGCGTACTCCAGAAGCTCGTTTTCGTAGGCCGCAATGCGATCGAGGCCCAGGTTCTCCAGGTAATCCAGCGCCGCGGCCAGCGCGACGCCACCGGCGATATTGGGCGTCCCCCCCTCGAACTTGTGCGGAGGTTCCGTGTACGTTGTCTTCTCGAAGGAGACGGATCGGATCATCTCCCCTCCTCCCTGATAGGGAGGCATGGACTCCAAGTGGTTCCATTTGCCGTAAAGGATGCCGATGCCGGTGGGCCCGTAGACCTTGTGTCCTGAGAAGCAATAGAAATCGCAATCCAGTTCCTGCACGTCCACCTTCAGGTGCGGCGCCGCCTGCGCCCCGTCCAGCAGGACGAGGGCTCCGTGCCCATGCGCCATTTCGACCATTTTCCGCACCGGGTTGATGGTCCCGAGAACGTTGGACACATGGGTCACCGCGACGATCCGGGTGCGGGGGCTCAACAACTTCTCGTACTCGTCCAGAAGCATCTCACCCTGGCCGGAGACGGGAATGACCCGAAGCCGGGCGCCCTTTTCCTGGCAGAGCATTTGCCAGGGAACGATATTGGAATGGTGCTCCATTTGGGAAACGATGACCTCGTCACCCGGGTTCAGAAGGCTCCGTCCGGCGGTCTGAGCCACCAGATTGATGCCCTCGGTCGTGCTCCGGACGAAGACGATCTCTTCCGCCCGGGTGGCATTGACGAACTGCTGCACTCTCTCGCGGGTCGCCTCATAGGCGTCCGTCGCGCGAACGCTCAAAAGATGGACCCCCCGCTGAATGTTGGCGTTGGTGCAGGAATAGTAGCGGCTCACCGCATCGATGACCTGCTGCGGTTTCTGGCTGGTGGCCGCATTGTCCAGGTAGGCCAGCGGCTTGCCGTGAACCTTCCGGGAGAGGATCGGGAAATCCCGGCGGATGCGTCCCGGATCCAGCCCTCCGGACACGCGCCGGTGATGATTTCGGGCGGTTGTGCCGAAACTCACGTCAGTGCCTTCCTCAAGAAACCACCTTGCGGCAGCCGGTCGAAGAGCAGGGAGCTGAGTCGATCCCGAAGGCCGGCCGGCCGCACGCGGCGGATCACATCTTCGGCAAAGCCGTAGGTCAGAATGCTTCGCGCCATGTCTTCATCGATGCCTCGCGACCGCATGTAGAAGATGGCTTCCTGGTCGAGCTGGCCGATGGTGGCGCCATGGGTGCACTTGACTTCGTCGGCGTAGATTTCCAGTTGGGGCTTCGTGTTCACCAAGGCCCGATCGGACAACAGCAGGTTGTTGTTGGTCTGCACCGAGTCGGTCTTCTGGGCTCCCGGATGGACCACGATGCGGCCCCGGAACACCCCCCGGGATCGATCGCCCAGAATGCCCTTGTAAATCTCACGGCTGCCGCAATGGGGAGCGGCGTGCTCGATCCGGGTGTGGTTGTCCACCAACTGCTCGCCGGAAACGACAAAAATTCCGTCAAGCGCCGCGTCCGCCCCCTCTCCCCCGAGAAACACGTTCAGGTCGTTGCGTGTCAGCCGTCCCCCCAGGTCCGCCGACATGGTGCGAGCCACACTATTGGATTCCTGCCGGATCTCCAGGGTCGAGACATGGTGTGCGGCGGGACTCTCCTCCTGCAGCCGGTAGTGATCCAGGTTGGCGTTCTCCCCCACCGACACCTCGGTGACGGGATTGCTGAAATAGGACTTCTCCCCAACGCCCAGGTAGTGCTCGACCACCGAGCATTCGCTCCCGGCGCCCACCAGGATCAGATTCCGCGGATGCGTCACGAATGCCGGCCCACCATTTCCGGTGGAGAGAAATACGAGATGGATGGGATCCGGGATCCGAGTTCCGCCGGAGACCCGAACGACTGCTCCGTCTTCAATAAACGCCGTGTTGAGAGTGACGAACGGATGGCGGTCAGCCTCCACATACCGGGCCAGATGAGCCTCGACCTCTTCGGGACGTTCCCGAAGAATGGACGCCAGGGAATCGACCCGGACCCGGCTCTCCTTCTCGTCCACGCGGGACAACTCCGCGCAGTATCGTCCATTCAGGAAGACGCAACGGACCCCGCCGTTGCCGCCGGCCGCCAGGGACTCCGTCCGGCAATGTCCGTCCGGAGAAGGCGCGGGAGCGGTCTCATAGGAGGTGGCCGCCAAGGAGGCGACGTTGGTATAACGCCAATCCTCATCGGCGATGGTGGGGAATCCCGTCTCGGCGAAACGCAACATGGCGTCCCGGCGCAGCCGGGACAACCAGGCGGGACTGTCCGACGCCGCATCGTCCAGCCGGTTGAATCGTTCCAGGTAGGAGTCCAGAGACTTTCGTGCGACCTTCATCTCGGTTCGTGCCTCGATCGCGGGCTAGCCCGCCACCGCCCGCGGCCGGTCCTGCTCCAGGCCGGCGTACCCTCTCTCTTCCAGTTCCAAGGCCAACTCCTTGCCCCCCGACCGGACGATGCGGCCGCCGGCCAGGACATGGACGAAATCGGGGACGATGTAGTTGAGCAGGCGCTGGTAATGGGTCACGACGATGATGGCCCGCCGGGACGACCTCATGGCGTTGACACCGTGGGCGACGACCTTCAGCGCGTCGATATCCAGCCCCGAATCGGTCTCGTCCATGATGCACAGGTCCGGTTCCAGAACCGCCATCTGGAAGACCTCGTTGCGTTTTTTCTCGCCGCCCGAGAAACCCTCGTTCACCGGCCGGGTCAGGAGGCTCTCGTCCATCTTCAGAAGCCGGGTCTTCTCACGGACCAGCTTGAGGAAATCCAGGGCGTCGACCTCCTCCTGGGAGCGGCTGACCCGGATCGAGTTGAGGGCGGCCCTCAAGAAATAGGTGTTGCTCACTCCGGGAATCTCCACCGGATACTGAAAGGCCAGGAATATCCCCGCCTGGGCCCGCTCTTCCGGTGAGCACTCCAACAGGTCTTCGCCCTTGTAGGCGACCGTTCCCCGCGTGACCTCGTAGTCTTCCCGGCCGGCCAACACTTGGGCCAAGGTGCTTTTCCCGGAGCCGTTGGGCCCCATGATGGAGTGGATCTCTCCCTTGCGGACCGTCAGATCCACACCGTTGAGGATCTTCGTATCCCCCGACCTCACATGCAGATCATTGATTTCGAGCATTGGATTCCCTTCCTGGGTTCAGGAGCCTCGCGGCTTGATGGATTGGCGGCGTGGCGGTTTACCCGACACTTCCTTCGAGGCTGATGGACAGCAGTTTCTGGGCCTCGACGGCAAATTCCATCGGCAGTTCCTTGATGACCTTCTTGCAGAAGCCGTTGACGATCATGGAGACGGCGTCCTCCGCCGAAAGTCCCCGCTGTTGGCAATAGAAGATCTGATCCTCTCCGATCTTTGAGGTCGATGCCTCATGCTCCATGTGGGCACTGCTGTTGTTCACCTCGATATAGGGGAAGGTATGGGCTCCACACTCGTCCCCCATCAACATGGAATCGCACTGGGTATAGTTGCGGGCCCTTTCGGCGCCGGAGCCGATCCGGACCAGGCCCCGGTAGGTATTCTGTCCATGGCCGGCCGAAATCCCCTTGGAGACGATGTTGCTCCTGGTGTTCTTGCCGATGTGAATCATCTTCGTCCCGGTATCCGCCTGCTGCCGGTTGTTGGTCAAGGCCACCGAGTAGAACTCCCCTACGGAATTGTCGCCCAGCAGGATGCAGCTCGGATATTTCCAGGTAATTGCGGATCCTGTCTCCACCTGCGTCCAAGAGATCTTGGAATTGACGCCCTGGCACTTGCCCCGCTTGGTGACGAAATTGTAGATGCCGCCCTTGCCGTTCTTGTCCCCCGGGTACCAATTCTGAATGGTGGAGTACTTGATCTCGGCATCGTCCAGCGCCACCAGCTCCACCACTGCCGCGTGGAGCTGGTTCTCGTCTCTCATGGGGGCCGTGCAACCTTCGAGATAGCTGACGTAGGACCCCTCGTCGGCGATGATCAGCGTGCGCTCGAACTGGCCGGTCTTGGCGGCATTGATCCGGAAATAGGTGGAGAGCTCCATGGGGCAGCGCACGCCTTTGGGAACGTACACGAAGGAGCCGTCGGTGAAGACGGCCGAGTTCAAGGCCGCAAAGAAATTGTCGGTGTGGGGCACCACCGACCCCAGATAGCGTCGAACCAGTTCCGGATGCTCCTGAATGGCTTCGCTGAACGAGCAGAAGATGATTCCCAGTTCCGAGAGTTTCTCCTTGAAGGTCGTGGCCACCGAGACGCTGTCGAAGACGGCATCCACGGCCACCTCCGTGACCCCGGCCAGCATTTCCTGCTCCCGCAGGGGTATGCCCAGTTTTTCGTAGGTGGCGCGGATCTCCGGGTCGATGTCGTCCAGGCTCTTGGGGCCGTCGCCGTTGGACTTGGGAGCCGAATAGTAGACGATGTCCTGGTAGTCGATGGGTGGATAGTGGACATTGGGCCACTCGGGCTCCGTCATCTTCCGCCAGCGGCGATAGGCCCGGAGCCGCCACTGGAGCATCCACTCGGGCTCCCCCTTCTTGGAGGCGATCAACCCGATGGTGTTTTCGTCCAGGCCGGGAGGAACTTCGTCGGTCTCCACATCGGTGTAGAAACCGTACTTGTATTCCTCCGCCGCCAAATCCTGCAACTGCTCCATCTCAGTAGGCATGGGATTCCTCTCTCGCCGACGATGGTCGTTCCGGCAATCCTTCCCGGTATTCAGCCTCTGGCCTGCGGCGGGTCAACCTCATTCCCGCGGCCCGCCTCCAGCGGGACCAACGAGTCTGCGAGGGGAGATGTCATGTCCAGCAGACTGATCCTCTCCAGTGCGTCCAGAACCGCCTGGTTGATCACCTGCCAGTTGCTCCGGATACAGCAGACCGGCTCCTGCTTGCACTCGCCAGGGGTCCCGATGCACTCGGTCATGGCGATGGGGCCCTCGATGACGTTGATGATGTCCGCCACCGAGATTCGCCCCGGCTTGAGTGCCAGACTGTAGCCTCCCTTGGCGCCGCGGCGGGACGACAGGACTCCTTGCCGAGTCAACACCTTGAGGATCTTGCTGACCATGGGCAGCGGGATCCGGGTCTCGTCGGAAAGTGTGCGAGCACTGTAGGTCAGTCCTTCGCCACCGGCAAAATGCGTCAACAGAACGATTCCGTAGTCGGCCTCCTTGCTCATTCGAATCACGGCTTCGTCACCCTTTGGAGCGCATATAGTACTAATTTGGTCCTGTTTCTGTCAACGCGCGGTACAGTCTATTTTGGAGCGGTTCTCGAACTCTGCCGCCAACCGGCGTCACGGGGCGGGATCCGGCAGGTCATGAACCTGCCGGCACCGGGAAGAACGGCTACGGACGGAGCCCCGGCGGAGCGCCCGGGGCGTAATAACCGGGCCGGGTACGCACGACGGCTCCCGGAACCGCCGCCCGGATGGTCACGTCGCGCCACGATCCGTCACGGGCGCGATTCGTCGGACGATAGGAGATATAGTATTGATTCTTAAGCTCTTCCGCTACCCTCACATAGACGTCGGAAAGGCTCCCGAAGGCCTCGCTGTCCAAGACGCGGCCGCCGGTCCGATCCGCCAGCGTACGGAGGAATTTCTTCACCCCGCCGATGTACCCGTCCGTCCTCTGCCTGGGGAC
>JAPOYZ010000644.1 GCA_026706325.1 Candidatus Aminicenantota bacterium | reverse complement strand
AGTCCGGTTACCTCTCGCAGAGTCTCTATCCGCTCTACTTCGGTCTCGGCGAAGCCGGACGAGTCGATCAGGTCGAGGTGCTTTGGCCGTCAGGAAAACAACAGGTGCTTGCCGGACCTATCTCAGCGGGTTCGGAATTGAATATAACGGAGCCGTAGCCCGCAGAAGCTGTGCTAAATTTACCGGGAACGGCGGTCTGGAGGTTCGCGTTCTTGTCCGTATCGAAAAAACGCGAATAGGATCGAAACATTCCGCTTCCGCCCTGGGGAGTCTCCCGATAGATGTTTCTTCACGGTTTCTTGCTGCTGACGTTGCTGGGGATGCAGGCGGCCGGGACACCCGTCCAACTGCCTCCGGCGGTTCAGGAACAGCTCCAGAGTGCCGCTCTCGCCGAGCAAAGCGGCGACTGGAACGCCGCCGAGCAGGCCTACCGGGCAGCGCTGGAGATCCAACCCGAGTTCGCGCCCCTCCATGCCAAGCTGGGGCTGATTTATCAGTTTCAGGGGAGATTCACCGAAGCGGTCGCCTCAATCGAGAGGGCGCTAACGCTCGAGCCCAAGCTGCCCGACGCCCATTTCTTTCTGGGACTCGCTCATTACAGCCTGTACGACTATCGGAAAGCTGTCGGGTCATTCCAACAGGCGATTTCCCAAAACCCCGAAAACATCAAGGCCCAAGTCTATCTGGGGGTCTGTTTTCTGGCTCTGCAAGAACTCGACAAGAGCATCGAGCACCTCGAAGCGGTCACCGAGAAACATCCCCAGGAGCTGGAGGCACTGCAGACGTTGGCACAGGCTTACTTGAACCGGACCAGGGCCTCCTACAACAGATTCCAGGAGGTCTTCGCGCGTATTGAAGAGATGGATCCGGATTCCGTTCGCACCCACCAACTGCTGGCCGAGGCCTATGCCGGCCAGGGACGCCTGAACCAGGCGATCGAAGAATATGAGAAAGCCGTCGCCCTGAATCCCAACGCGCCCGGAGTCAACTTCGCGCTGGGTGATCTCTACTTCGGCTTGGGACAGTACGACAAGGCGGAGCCGGCGCTGGAGCAAGAGTTGAAGATCGACCCCCACCATCCCATCGTCAATCTCGAGTTGGGAATCATCAAGAACTACCGGCAGAAGTTCGACGAAGCGATTCGGCATCTGGAAGCGGTATCACGCGTCGACGATCGGATTCCCGATGCTTACATCGCCTTGTCTTCGGCCTACGTGGCCAAGGGACGGTTACAGGATGGCGTGGCGGCCTTGCAGAGAGCGATCGCCCTGGATCCGAACCAGCCGCAATCCCACTACCAACTGGCGCAAATCTATAAGAAGCTCGGGCGGACGGAAGACGCTCAAAGAGAATTGGAGTTGTTTCAGAAACTGGACACGCAAGCACGGGAAAAGAAGCAGCGCGATGCTGGGAAGTTCCTGCAGGGAGACCCTCCGTGAGCTCGACTGGCCCGTCGATCCGGTTTCGGAGAACCGTCTCAGGACCGGGCCGGCCCGCTCGAACCGGTCTCTATCGACGCCCTGGTGGCAAAGAAAGTCCGGTCCCGCCGCCTTGAAGCAACTGTGTGTAGGCATTGATCCGTACTTGTTTCCATTCTTCCGCTCGTCCGTCGGGCCAATAGACTCGCACCGCCTCGACCTGAGTGGCCTGACCCAGCCCGACCAGCACCCTGGGGTCGTTGGCGGAGGCGTAGCTGCCGTCCGTGTGGACCCGACGCCACAAGTCAGGGCCCTCGGATAACAAGACAGCCACTCTGGCGCCCAACATGTCCCGGCGCGAGAGCCGACCGGCAAGTTTCAGTCCCATCCAATGGTTGCTGCTTCCGGCCTGATTCGTCAGCAGCCGCGCGGGCCCGTTGTTGTTGAGAACCAGGACGTCCGTGTCTCCATCGTTGTCGACATCTCCAAACGCCGCTCCGCGACTCACTTCCGACAGCTCGAACACGGCCCCGGCGGCTTGGGTCACTTCTTGAAACTGGCCGTTTCCCAGATTCCTGAACAGTTGATTGGTCTGGTGCAGTGGATAAGGATCTTTGGCCCGGGCCAGCGCCTCAACCCGTTTGACGTGTCCGTTGACAGCCAAAATATCCAGCAGGCCATCGTTGTCGAAATCGAAAAACGCCGTGCCGAATCCGGTAAACGGAATGCTGGGAAGAGCCAGTCCGCTCAGGTACGAGGCATCCTCGAACGAGGCCTCTCCCCGGTTGACATAGAGGGTGTTCTTCTCGTTGAGCGACATGTGGGTCATAAAGAGGTCTTCGTCTCCGTCATTGTCATAGTCGCCGGCGTCGACGCCCATGCTGGACTCGGAAAAACCCTCCCCGCTGACGGCACATCCGGACAGCAGAGCCTGGTTCCGGAAACTGCCGCCTTTTTGGTTGATCCAGAGGTGATTGGGCCTCTTGTCATTGGCGACGTAGAGGTCGATCCAGCCGTCCCCGTCGAAGTCGGCCGTGCTCACACCCAAGGCGCCGTTCGATTCCCGCGCAATTCCTGCCGTGTGGGAGACATCTTCGAAGGTCCCGTCCCCCCGATTGCGGAACAGGCTCTCCGGCAACGGTTGGTACTGGCTGGGGTCGCAGTACTCGAGGGCGCTGCCGCCGCCCGCGTCGGAGAAAGAGAAGCAGCGCTTGTGGTTCGAGAAGCTGAAGTCGACGTAGTTGCCCACGTAAAGGTCCAGCCAGCCGTCCCGGTCGTAGTCCACGAACGCCGCACTGACGCTCCAGCGCGGATCATTCGTGCCGGTCGCGGCGGTCACATCGGTAAAGGTCCCGTCCCCGTTGTTCCGAAACATCTGGTTGGGCCCGAAATTGGTCACGTAGAGGTCGGTCCATCCGTCGTTGTCGAAGTCTCCCGCCGCCACACCCATCCCGTAGCCCGGCGACTGGATCCCGCTTTCCTCCGTTACATCGGTGAAGTGCAATCGGCGGCTGCCGGTCGTAGTCTTCTGCAGGTCGTTCCGGTAGAGCCTGTCGATCAGCGGTCCGGAATCGGTCGGTGGGAAGACCGCATCGGACAGCGTCTTTCCCGGCCCGAGCATGCGGCCCTGAACCAGGTAGAGGTCGAGGTCGCCGTCGTTGTCATAGTCGAACATGGCGCCGCCGGGGCCCATCATTTCGCACAGGTAGCGTTCTCCCGACATCCCGTTGAAGTGGACGAAGTCGATCCCTGCTTCCCGAGTGGCATCCCGGAAGATTTCGGTGGCCGTCGAATCTCCTTCCAGTTGCTGCGGACCGGCAACTTGCTGAGGACTCTGGGCAAGAGATACGGGTAGCAGGGCGTTAATGATCAGGATGACCCGGAAACCCCCTCGGGGAGAGCACATGCTTTTCTCGTCCCACTACGAGCACATTCGGTAACGGAGAGCCGGATAGCTGAACCCCCTCAATGGGGGGAAGTCAGCAGCAGTTCCTGGGCCAGCTTCAGGTTGCGCTGGGCATCCGCGTAGCTGGGGTCGATCTGCAGGGCGCGCCGATACTCGATCACGGCACGGCTGAAATCACCCGTCGCGAGAAGCGCATTGCCCAGATTGTTGCGGGCCTCCGCAAAGTCCGAATCGATCCTCACCGCCCGCTCGAAGTGGTACAGCGCCTGGGTCAGGTCTTCCTGCTGAGCGAAGGCGATGCCCAGGTTGTTGTGCGCCCTGGCAAACTCCGGCTCGATCCGGATGGCCCGCTGCAAGGCGGCGATGGCTTGGCTGACGCGCCCCATGCCCAACAGGGCTCCCCCCAGATTGTAGTGGGCTTCAAGCAGGTCCGGCTTGATCTTCAGGGCCTGACGGTAGTGGCCGATCGCCTCCTCGGTTTGACCCTGCTGTGCCAAGGCGGTCGCCAGATTGCTGTGGGTCTCCGCGTAAGCGGGACGGAGTTTCAGCGCTTGGCGATAGTGGCCGATGGCGTCCTCAACCCTTCCCCGGGCCTGAAGCACTTGGCCCAGGTGGTCATGGGTCCGGGCATCCCCCGGCTTAATCTTCAGGGCCTGACGGTAGCCGGCAATGAACCGGTCACGCTCCTTGACCCGGTAGTCGGTCTGCAGGGTGAGCAGGTCATTTCTGTTTTCCGTCGATACCTGGAGCCACAGGTCGCCCATCTCATCGCTGGAATTGGGGCCGTAAACCACCCGCCGGGGCGGGTTGTGGGGATTGCGTATGTTCTCCGGCGAGTTGTCGTAACTGTACTGCATCGTCAGCCGGGTTCCCTGCGGCAGAGAAAGCGGCTCACGGTAGACGTATTCGTCCTGCCAGTTGAAGTCCCACTCCTTGATGTAGACGAGCCACCGCCTGCTGCCGTCGGGAAGCTGTGCAAAGGCGCGCATCTGTTTCCCCAGATAGTGGGCATGCGGGTAAACGCCCAGAAGCTCCACGGCCACCGGCAGGACATAACTGTCCTCGATCCAGTACTCCTTCTCCCCCGGGGCAATGTCGATGGTCTGGGACCCCAGCCCGATGATGAAGGAGGATTTGGACGGGGCCTCGTCACTGAAATAGAGCCCCACGCTGGGCTGAATCGGTTCCGGTTTGCCGGAAGGCATCATGTGCAGTTCCATGACGAAATCTGCACCCTTCTTCAGCCGCCAGGTCCTCCCTCCGGCGCTCTCCGTCGGAATCTTGCCGGGCGTCCACCCGAGGAAGTTGCCGTCGGGGGCGCGAGCGAACTCGGTGGACCTCATGCCTTCGAAGCCGGGAACGGGATCCTCCGCGTCCAGGTTCCGGCAGCGCTGGGTCGTGTCGACCAGTCCCACCGCATGATGCACCACCTTGGAGTTGCCGGGGCGTATTTCCAAGGCACGGACGAAACGGCTTGACTTCAAGGGAACCGATATCACGAACATCCGGAAGACGTCCGGACCATCGGCCGCCAAGGTATAAGGCCGAGGCATGGTGAGAACCAGATCCGGCTCACCCAGATGCCAGCCGGCCGGCCATTCCGGCACCTCTGGGGCATCTGCCGGATTTCCTTGGATCGCCCCCTCGGCCACCCACTGCGCCAACATCCCGACCTGATCCGCATTCAGGCGGCGCTCGCCGATGAACTCGCCGTAACCCGGCTCGGGTTGCCACGGAGGCATGTACCGGCTCTGCGTGACGGTGACGATCTGATTTCGCCGGCGGCTGACATCATCGTAGCCGAGCAGGTTGAATGGACCCGATCCTCCTGGCCGGTGGCAGGGCGCGCAGTTCTCGAACACCAGGGGGGCGATGTCCCGGTGGAATGTCAAGCTGCCGGCCGGCCGGGGCACATAAGTTTTCGGCGAGACTTCTACGCTTGACTCGGGACGCGGCGGGGCTGTCTGAAGAGAGTCGGGTTGTGTGCACGCCATCCAGATCGAGCTGAACAACGCCCCCATCAAGAGCGGAAATACCGCGCCTGCCTTGAATCTCTCCCCGAGAGGCCGATCCGGCCCGTAAAGCTTCACCGCCTTACCCCCAGTCAGGTTACAGAGACGCCTGATTCCCGATTCTACGTGATTGCGGCCGCAGTCCGGCAGATTCTCGCAAGGCCGTGGCATGGATGTTGTACAGCAGAGTTGAGACCTTCCCGCCGATCTGCATCAACCGCTCATGTAAACGTCCAATAAGCTCATGAAAACGTCCAATAAATTTGAGAAAGTGCGGACACGATTTGTGCTTGACTTTTTTTGACGGAATCAGGTAGCGTCCGCTACATCTTGTGGAATCCTCTTTCCGCCTACTCCACTTCCGTCCCTAAGGAGGACGCGACAATGCAGTCTTATCTCTCTTCAGTCAGGATCATCCTACCGCTGGTGCTGCTGCTGGTATCTCTACCGCTATCGGCCCAGGACAACTTCGGCAGGATTGCGGGGGCCATCGCCGACGAAACGGGGGCGCGGATTCCCGGCGTCGACGTGACGGCCCGCGATGAAGCGACCGGCCTCGAGACCGCTACCGTCAGTAGCGAGTCGGGAGACTACTCTTTTCCAGGCCTGCCGATCGGATCCTATACGATTTCCGCAAGTCTGCCCGGTTTCAAGACGGTTGAACAAGTGGGCGTGAGGGTGGTTTCCGGACTGGCGGTGACGCTCGACATCACCATGTCCGTTGGAGAAGTCGTCGACACCGTGACGGTGGAAAGCCAGGCCCTGGCCGTCGACAACCAATCCTCCAGCGCAGGCCTCACCCGGGTGGTCGAGGAAATCGAGGAACTCCCGATGGCGGTCAACCAGGGGGCCCGGCACAGTCTATCATTCACCCGGACGTTGCCCGGTTTCTCCTACGATCCCTACGGCAAGGAGACCGACACCACCGACCGGGGCTACATCCACGGCGTCGTGGGGGTCATGAGCACCAACATCGACGGGATCTACTCCAGTCCCGCCAACAACTTCGGCATGAGAGAGGATTCGGGGCTGATTCCCGAAGTCATCAGCGAGTTTCGAACGGTGGCCAACGTCAACGCCGAGCATGGCTGGAACATGGGCTCGAGCGTGGAAATGGTCATGAAGTCGGGAACCAACGAGTTCCACGGGAGCCTTTTCGAATACTTTCGAAACGACGTTCTGGACGCTCGCCAGTGGTTCGCGGCAGACGTCAACCCCCACCGCCAGAACGAGTTTGGAGCCGTCGTCGGCGGAAAGATCATCCGGGACAGGCACTTCTTCCTGGCCAGCTATACCGGATACCGGGAGCGGCGGACAGCCGGCGGCCAGACCTCGACCGTTCCCACGGCGTTGATGCGGGGTGGCGATTTCAGCGAGTTCCTGGGTGGTCAGATCGGGACCGATGTTCTCGGCAGGCCCATCTTGCAGGGTCAGATCTACGATCCGGCCACTACTCGTCCGGACGGACACGGAGGATTCATTCGCGATCCATTCCCAGGCAACGTCATCCCCCGCGACCGGATCAGCTCCATTTCGGCCGCGTTTCAGGACGGCGTCCCCATGCCCAACCGGCCGGGCACGGTGAACAACCATGTCGGTCCCCTGGACAAGGGCGAGCAGGACATCGACAAGCTGACCTTGAAGACGGACCACAAGTTTACCGACAACTATAAATTCTCGTTCGGGATGGACTGGCACCGGAAGGACGTCGTCTGGCCCGGGAACGCCGGCTACGACCAGAAGATCAATACCACCCATTTGACGCTGGGCAAGCAGTTCCGCTACCGGTTCTCGAATTACTACACGGTGCGGCCCAACGTGCTCTTCAGTCTGCGCTTTGCCGGCCAGGGGGTCCCCCGGGAGATCGGCAAGCCGGGCAACACCTACGGCCGGGATTCTGGGCTCACAGGCTTGGTGACGCCTGACACTCCTTTCACCAACATCCAGGGCGCCTCCGGATTCGGATTCCTTTTCCTGAATCTCTTCATGCCCGAGTTCACTTACCCTGTTTACACGGATCTGACTTGGGTGAAAGGGAGCCACAACTACAAATTCGGCATCCAGGGCAGATACGCCGCCGTGGGACGGAACGTCCAGATTTTCACCAACGGCAATTTCACCTTCAGCGACATCACAACGGGATTGGCCGGCGGCAATCAGATGGATGCGGGCGGCAACGTCTCCGCATTCCCCGACATCGCGCTGACCGGCCGCGGCTGGGCCAGCTACCTGTTGGGAGAAGTGAACACCGCCTTCATGAGGCCGTCCGACAACAAGAGAGTCAACAATCGCGTCTATGCCATCTACTTGCAGGATACTTGGCGCGCCACCCGCCAACTGACCGTCAACTACGGGCTTCGATACAACTGGTGGACCCCCTTCGGCGAAACCTACCATCGGATGGGCTACTTCAGTCCCGACATTCCCAATGCCGGGGCGGACGGACGTCTGGGCGCCTTGACTTTCAACGGCGAGGGACCGGGGCGAAACGGTCGAACCCGGGCCTACGATCGGGATTGGGGCGCCTGGTCGCCCCGTATTGGTCTGGCCTACGCCTTGGACGACAGGACCGTGATTCGAGCTTACGCGGGAATCACCTACGCCAATCCGGGCGCCGAGTTGCAGGGCGGCGGGAATGTAGCGGCTCTGGGGTGGGCCGCCGAGCCAGGCTACAGCTCGACCGATGGCGGGGTGACTCCGGCCTTCAACTGGAACGACGGGTTTCCGGCCGAAGGACTCCAGATCGTCGCCAGTCTTCCCAACCTCGACCCGACCCTGGCCAACGGGACGGCCGTGCACTGGATTCATCCCCAGGACAACAAGTGGACCACCAGCAATAACTTCGGTTTCGGGATTGAAAGGGAGGTCGGGTGGAATCTCCTGCTCAAGGGGGATTACGTCGGCAAGCTGGGCCGGCACTACCGGCTGAATTGGGAACGCAACGAGGTACCTCCCGCGATCTTCAGGCTGGGACCGGTCATCGATCAGCCGTTGTCCTCCCCCGCAGGCATGGCGACCGGCGTCGGCGTGCCCTATGCCGGGTTCACCGGTAGTGTCCGGCAGGCTTCGCGTCCCTATCCCCAATACACGGGAGTCAACCTGAGAGGCGCCCACGGAGGGATTACCTCCTACCATGCCGCCAACATCAGCGCCCAGAAGCGCTTTGGCGGGGGACTCAGTTTTCTGCTGGCGTATACCCTTTCCAAGAACATCGCCACGGGCCGAGGTTATGGTGTATTCGGCGCTCCCGGTGTCTCGCATGAGGGGTACGGAGGGGGCAATGTCAATTTCCTGACGCCTTATGATCGAACCCACAACATGGCCCTGACCTGGACCTGGCAGTTGCCCTTCGGCCGGGGTCAGAAATGGGGTGCCGACGCCTCCACCGTGTTCAACCACTTCATCGGGAGATGGCGGGTCATGGGGTGGCACAACTACATGTCGGGAGACCCCATCGATCTGGGGCGAGTCAATCGCACGGGAAGAGGCCTGGGCGGCGGGGTCAGCCATGGGAGCTACGATCCCAACGGCTCGCAGAAAAACACGCTCAACGTGGACGCCTTTGCGCCTGAGAATCGAGTGATCGGATTTGCGGACACCCGACAGTTGCCGGACATTCGCAAATTCGGATACTCGACCGAGAACCTGTCGATCCTGAAGGACTTTCAGGTCTTGGAGGGCGTGCGTCTGGAGTTCGGGACAGAAATTTTCAATGTCTTCAACCGGGCGCAGTTCTATAGCCCGAGCTATTCCCTCGCGAACCCAAGCGCCTTCGCACGATATCGCAATACGGCTCTCGCCCGAATTATTCAGTTCCGGCTAAGGATCGCCTGGTAAAGTAGGGGGGGGGGACATTCCTGTCCCCCCCTATTTCCCCGGAAGCGGTGAAAAGACCGGGTCATCGTCCTTCCAGGGTTTCCGGCACGCCTGTCCCCGGCGATACCGGCCCAGATTCTCCTGCAGCATTTGTGCGAGATCCAGACGGCCGCCTCGGCTGACGTCCTCGATCATGGCCTGCTGCATCTGGACCGCCCGCTGGAACTGCCCCGTCTCCGCGAAGGCCATCGCCAGCGTTTCCACGTGCTCGAAGGAGACTTCCTGCTGGGCTTGAAACACCTTCTGCAAGAGCTGAAGGGCCAGCGGTCCATTGCGGACGCTACTGTCGGGAGCCGCCGCCAGTAGCCGGGCCAGGGCGTGAGTGATGTCGATATCTCCGGGCAGCGTCCGACGGCCTTCTTCCAACCGGGACCGGGCGGACTGGTAGCGGCCGAGCCGGATCAGCGCCATGGCCTGCATGTAGCGGGCGAAAGCGTGGCCGCCGTTCAATTCGACGACTCGCGCATAGTGCCCTTCCGCTTGAGCGTGTCTTCCCAGCCCCATCAGCGAGTTGGCGGCATGCAGGTGAGCCTCGACAAAGTCCGGTTTGATCTCCAAAGCCCGGGAATAATGGCGAATCGCATCCTCCGGATTGGCCTGTTGCATTAAGGCGTTGGCCAGATAGGCGTGCGTTTCGGCGCTGGCAGGTTGCAGGTCCAACGCCTGGCGATACTGCTTGATGGCCTCGTCGATCTTTCCCTGGGCGTACAACGCCTGCCCCAGTTGCAGATGGGTCTTGGCGTCCTGAGGCCTGGTGTTCAGGGAATGCCGGAAGCCGGCAATGCCCAGGTCGAGTTGTTTGCGCCGGTAATCGCTCTGCAGCGTCGCCCGGTCGTCCTGGTCGCGGGTCAGCATCTGGATCCACACCTCGCCCATCTCGTCGAAGGAATTGGGGCCGTAGACCACCCGCCGTGGTGGATTGTGAGGATTGCGAACATTGTCGGCCGAGTTGTCGTAGCTGTAGCGCATGGTCAGTTCGGTGCCGCGCGGGAGCGAGACGGGTTCGGCGTAGAGATAATCGTCCTGCCAGTTGAAGTCCCAATCCTTGATGTAGAGGAGCCAGCGCCGGCTCCCGTCGGGAAGGCGCGCGAAGACCTCCATCTGTTTGCCCAGGAAATGGGCGTGCGGATAGAGACTCGTCACCTTCACGTCCACCGGCAGCACATAGCTGTCTTCTACCCGGTGGTCCTTGCTGCCCGCCGGAATATCGATGGCGACGGAGCCCAGAATCAGGATGAAGGGGGTCTTGGTGGGCGCCTCGTCGCTGAAATAGAGACCGACGCTGGGCT
>JAPOYZ010000113.1 GCA_026706325.1 Candidatus Aminicenantota bacterium | reverse complement strand
AGGGCAGGTGGACGTGAAGGTCAAGCAGCCGATCCGGCTCCAGGTTCGGATTCCCGATTGGACCGAAACGGGGAAGACGGTCTGCAAAGTGAATGAACAGACCCGAAAGCTGGGCTGGGAGGGGCGTTATGCCCAAGTGGGAAGCGTGAAGCCGGGGGACGTGGTGACACTCTCCTTCCCCATCCAGGAGCGCACGGTCAAGGAAAAGATGTGGGGAGTCGATTTCAACCTGGTCGTGAAGGGAAACAGCGTCGTCTTCATCGACCCTCCGGGAAAATACTACCCCTTCTACCAGCGGGACCATTACCGGCGGGACCGGGTCCGGTGGGTGAAGCGCCGTCAATTCGTGGCCGCCGCGCCTCCGTTGAATTGGCCCTACTGACGCACCCGGCAACTCTCCGGCCGCAAGCAGAACGGTCGATCACGCCATGGAACGAAAGTCGGCGGCACGGCGGCTGCTTCCCCTCACCACGGCGGTGGTGTCCGCCCTTTTCCCGGGTCCTCTAACCGCTACTCCGGTAGCCCCGCCGGCTGAACCTCTGCCGGTCCAGGCCACCGGTTCCGGCCTGGAGCCGATTCCCTTCCCCAACCTGACCGCCATGGACGCGAACGTCCGGGAGCAGTTGGAGCGCGCCCGGGCCGAACTGGAGGAGACGATCCAGCGACCTGGCGTCATCCCGGAGCAGAAGGCTCTGGCCTACGGGCGCATGGGCCAGATGCTGCAGACCTACGACCTGTTGGATGCGTCCGAATCCTGCTACCGGAACGCCCTGAGGCTGACGCCCCGAGATTACCGCTGGTCCCACTACCTGGCTCTCGGCTATCGGGCAAAAGGAGACTTGGAACAGGCCGGCGCCCAATACCGGAACGTTCTGACGTTGCGTCCCAACGACCTGGCGGCCGTGCTGGGCCTGGCCCGGATCGAGTTGGAGCAGGGCCGGACCGAGGCGGCGGCGAAACATTTCCAGCGGGCGCTGAAGCTGGACCCGGCCTCGGCGGCGGCGATGGCGGGTCTCGGTGAAATCGCGGCGGCCGGACGCGACTACGGTAAGGCCGTCGAACAGTATGAAGAAGCTCTCCAGCGACAGCCTCAGGCCAGCAGCCTCCACTACCGGCTGGCCATGGCCTACCGCCAACTGGGACAGGTGGACAAGGCGCGGCTGCACCTGGGCAAGCAGGGGGACGGCGCCGTGAGCTATCCCGATCCCCTGCTGGAAGAGTTGGTGAGAATGAAGACGGGACGCTGGCAGCAGCGCGAGCAAGCCAATCTTCTACTCGAGTCCGGACAACACGACGAGGCTGTGCGGCTTTTTCGCGAGATGGTTTCCCAGGATCCGACCGACGCCCTCGCCCTCGTGGACCTGGGCACGGCCCTGGCGCAGATGGGCCGAGTGGAGGAGGCCGTCCAGCAGTTCGAGGCCGCCCTGCCGCATACCGCCTCCAAGTCGCGGATCCATCTGAACCTTTCCATGGGACTGATCCAGATGGGCCGCGAGGAAAAGGCCTTGGAGCACTGCCGCAAGTCCGTCGAAACCGATCCCAACTTCACCGAAGCCCACTTCCAGTTGGCCAACCTGCTGATGCGACGGGGACTCGTCGACGAAGCGATCCCCCACTACGGCAGGGTCATCGAGTTGGATCCCGGCAACGCGTTTGCCCACTTCATGGGCGCCATGGCCCTGGTCAGGACCCAGAGATGGCAGGAGGCGCGGTCGCGATTGGAAGCGGGTCTGACGGCTCTACCGGAGGACACTGATCTGACCCACGCCATGGCTCGCCTGCTGGCGGCCTGTCCCGACGCCGCCATCCGGAACGGGCAGCAAGCCCTGCGCCTCCTGCAGAAGGTGTTCGAACGAGTGAAGACCCCAGATTTCGAGCAGGTGGAGACGCTGGCCATGGTCTATGCCGAACTGGGCCTGTTCGATCGGGCCGTGCAGGTTCAGAGGATGATGATCAGCGAAGTGACCCGGGCCCAACGCTCCATGCTGGCCAACCTGCTGCAGGAGAACCTCACCCGGTATCAGCGAAAAGAAGCCTGCCGGCAACCGTGGCGGGAAAACGATCCCGTGTTTCAGCCGACGCCCCTTCCCTTTTCGCTGCTCACTCTGCAGTGACGCGGGGGCGGCGGCTGGAGCGGCGGTTTCCAACCGCCGGCCAGATGGGAAGGGCGGGTCAATTCTCCACGACTCGAAAGCGGTCCTCCAACCTCACCCGTTCATTGCTGGAGGAATCCAGCGCCTCGACCTGCGCCAGGTAGTTGCCAGGCTCCAGGTCGCTCAGGTCCAGTCTCTTGGTCAGGACGACCCTTTCTTCGGAGAGAAACTGGATTGATTCGCCGGCGCTGTCAGTGACGTCCCGGACCAGTTGGCCGTTCCCGTTCCGGATCCGGTACGAGACCTCCAGCAAGGGGAGGTTGGAAGTCTGATCCACCTTGAAATTGTACAGGTGCAGATAGATCCCGAGAGGAATCTTCCGGGTGAACTTTCGGGCGATGCTGGGCCGAAGCTTGACGTCTCCGAAAACGAACATCTCGTCGCCTTCCGGCAACTCCTCCAGCTCCCGCATGTGGTCGGAAAGAACCAGCGAGCTGGCGCTCAGTTTCCGGTTCTCCTTCACCGAGGGTGGTGGGATCAGGGCGTGGCTGAGGGCGCCCACGTTGTCGCTGTTGAGGTCCTTGACGATCAAGTCCAGCTTGTAGCGCGTATTGTTGTCCAACAACAGCACCTTCTGGTAGAGGGACCGGCTCTGCCGCCCCAGCTCGATCCACTTGTCCGGGTAGGCGACCGTCATGTCCTGATCGAATTCCTGAATGAACTTCTTCCCCATGCTGGTGATCGCGCCGTAGAGGCCGATTTGGGCGTAGTGGGAGTTGCCCTTCTGCTTGAAGGTCATGTCCCGGTTCTGCAGCTCCACGGTGACGGGAATCAGCACCTTTTCTTCGTTCAACCGGAAGTAGTCGCTCCGAACCTGGAACGGGAGATTGGTGTAGTTCACCGTGACTTTGACCAGATCCCGCAGATCATTGTACTTGATGGGCCGGGCGGCCTGGGTCTTGGCGAAGATCTCGAAACGGGTGAAGGGATGGTCCTGGCGGCGCATATTGGCCCGGAGGTAGGGGTTGTGCATCTCGTCGGGATGCAAGCGCCGCCCCTTCTGGGTCAGGCCCAACCTTTCGCTGTCGGTCAGCCCCAACCCGGGCAGGCCGATCAGAGCGTCCTTTTCGTCGGGATGGAGAGCGAGGCGGTATTCCCCCGTGCGGGACTCGTCCACGAACTCCAGGGTGATGTCGCTCCCGAGCCCGTCGATCTTTCGATACCGCCACCTTTCGAAGGGGTGAACGGTGGTGGTTCCGCCGCCTTCGTACGACTCGCGGACGTACTGGCCACCGCCGCCGAAGTCCTCGATCTCATCCGGGGGACCGTGGATGATGTAGATTCGTCCGCGGTCCGATCTCCAGCCCGATTTACCGCTGTGGAATCGCTCGTTGGCGTACGCGATGCGGCGGTAGTGCTCTTCCTTGAACTCGTTGAAGGGAGTCCTGAGATCCGGGTCCCGCCGGTACCAGAACTGCTCGATGAACTGCTCCTTCTCGGCTTCGTTGGTGAGTCCTTCGAAGACGGACCTCTCATCTTCCGTGATGATGTAGAGCACGTCCTCGTCGAGCCATTTCCGGAAGTAGTCCTGCGATTCTTCGGCCTGCACCCGCCCGTCATCCTTCCGGTCGCTCTTCTCCTTGGCCGGCGCAGCGAGAAGCAGCAGGGGAAGCAGGACAAATGCGGCCAGGGAAAACAGGTAGCGGGACCGTTGGATGTGCATCGTTGCCGAATATTCTACGGGGCGCCCGGTCCGCGTTCAACGTGGCGGCAGTGGCGGGGCTGGCCGGTGAATCGTCAAAGAGGGCACCCACACACACGGGGTGCCCCTACACGGAGGAATATATGAGCAGGAGCGGGGACGTTCCTGTCCCCGGAAGTTGGAGGGAGCGGCGGCCGGAAAACCACCGCTCATAACCTCCACGCCAAGCCGGCTACAGAAAGGATTGATCGCACGCTTCGATGACGGCAGTATCGGTAGCCCTCTGATCCTCCCACTCGGTGCCCTCGAACCAATACTGGCGGCGCTGTTCGAGCCAGCCGTTGTCCTCGTTGACCCGAATCCAGCTATTGAGGAAATTCAGGGTGTCGAGATCACCTTTGCGAACGCCCATCGCCAACGATTCCAAGGCAAACGGCTCCTCGGAGGGCAGGTGCAGGGCGTCCGGGTTGGCTTCGACCCATGTGGGCCCTGTGTTCGCGAACGCTGCCGCGGCGTCGACGGTGCCGGCGACGACGGCTTCGAGGACCTCGTTGTCGGTATCGTACTCATTGATTATGGCATCGGGAAAAACATTCTCGATTGCAGGGATTGAAGAGGCTCCCCTCCGGGTTCCAATCGTGCTCTCGGAACTGTTGAAATCTGCCAGCGTTTCCAAGTCGGCGGTTTGCGCTGTATTCGCCACCAGGTAGATACCGATCTGATTGTACGACGACGTGAAATTGATCCTGAGATTACGGTGCGGAAGGATCGCCATGCCACTGATGATGGCATCAAAGTCCTCGGCGATCAGGGAGGAGATGACGTAGCTCCAATTCGTCCTCGCAAATTCAACCTCGACACCGATATCCGCGGCCAACTTTTTCGCGACATCGATCTCGAAGCCGACCAGTTCGCCGTCGTTATTGCAGAGCGACCACGGCGCGAACAGACCCAGACCGACCTTTATCGTCCCACGGTCCTGGATCTCCTCAAGGACGCTGTCAAAAGACCACCAGGGGAAAATCTGGGCCATCGCCGGAGTGTTGACCCCGGCAACCAGGGCAACAACGACCAAGCCACACACAACGTGCTTTCTTCGCATCAGATACCTCCTTGTGAAGCAAAGATTCGCTCCAACCTCCAGCCCGGCATTCCAACAGGACCTTTTGGCGGATCCATAACTAATGGAGTACAAAAACAGTGAACGATTGTTCACAAACTGTACCAGAAGCACCGGACCGGATCGAGATCCAGTGAAAAACTCATGCATTCCGGCGAGGCCGCCCGTCACGGATTTTTCTGCAAGAGGCCTTCCGCAGCGCGTTGCCGCTCCTGATTCTCCTCCTCTTCCAACCTCTGAAAGCGTTCCAAAGAGGCTCGGGCATCTTCCATCCTCCCCAGCTTCCGGAAGACTTGTGCCAACTGGTAGTAGGGCTGCGGATCCCGGGGAGCCAATGCGATCGCCCGCCGGAGGGCGCCTTCGGCGGCCGGCAGCCGGCCCGTGGCCACGAAAGCCGAAGCGAGGGCCACGTAGGCGTCCGTGAGCCGGCCATCGACACGCAATGCCCTCTCCAAGTGCCGAATCGCCTGGTCGAACTGGCGCCGCGAGTTGTTGATGATGCCCAACTTCAGGTTGACGATGGGGTGATGCGGATCGATTCCCAGCTCCTTCCGCAGCGCCGGCTCCGCCTTGTCATATTCCCCCAGCTCGAAGTAGATGTCCCCCAGAGCGAAGTTGACTCCCGGCGCGTTCGGGTTCAGGGCGGCCGCTTTCTCATATGCCTGTGCCGCTTCGTTCACACGCCTTCGAGCGGCGAAAAACTCGGCCCGGAGCTGATGGGACCGGAAGGAATTGGGTTCGACCTCGTCGATCCGGGCGATGGTCCGGTTGAAGCCGTCGTCGTTGCCCTTGGTCAGATAGGCTTGGCCCAGTGTCTGCAAGGCTTCCAGTTCCCGAGGATGGACACGGGTCAACGCCTCCAGGTGTCCGATGCTCTCGTCCACCCGTCCCAGCGCCAGGAAGCAAGCGCCCAGATGGACCTGAGCCTTGACGTTTTTCGGATCCCGGGAAATCGCCTCCTGCAGGACGCGTGCGGCCTCAGCGTAGCTGCGCAGGCCGAAATAGGCGAGGCCCAGGTAAAAATGGGCGCCGGGGAGCTCGGGGTCGAGAGTCAGGGCGCTCCGGATCGCGTCGACGGCCGGTTCCAACCTGCCCTGATGCTGATAGACGAGCCCCAGCCGGACCATGACGTCGGCCCGTTCCGGGTGCAGTTTCAGGATGCTGCTGTAAGTTTTTTCGACCGCCTGCCACTGGCCTCTCTGCTCCGCCTCGTGAGCAGCTTGCAGTTGTTCCCGAACCGCGGTTCCCTGTCCGGCGGCGAAGCCGATTGCGACGATCGGCAACAGAGCGCAGAGCAGGAGGCCGCGAATCAGCATGGCGGCACGGCACGTACCGGTTCGGCTGCGGGACTCCTCCATGCAGGGAAAGGGGGGGACAGCACGCCTTCGATAGCTTGGAATCTACGGGTCGACTGACCGAAGCACTCCGGATTCAATAATCAAGATTTGCGCGAAAATCAGGGATTCTCCCTGCTGCCGCAAGAACTCCCCAGTTGTCCAGACTGGCCTTCGCTCGTTCCGACTTCCAGAACTTTGAGCAAAGCTTGAAATACTCCACAACGACCTCTCGTTCACCGATCTCAAGGAGTGACTTGGCGAGTGCCATATTCGGTCCGAACGAATTGAGTTGGGGTGAACCCGGTGTGTTCCCGGCGGCAATCAATCGAGATTTCGCTTCTTCGATATTGCCCTCTCGCAAGGCGATTCGACCCAAAACGAGATTACCGTAGTGTACACGGTTCCCATAGTTCCATCCCGCTTCCGTATTTTGCATTTTGCCAATTGTACCGGAATCTGCCAGGACTGCGCCGTGATGGGAACACGTCCCTGATGAGAGATGCGGGGCCAGATCTCAAGATCGAGATGCCGAAGCACGAGACCGCATAACCGGGTCTTCCGCCCTACCCCTGTATCGCGCTGCTTCTCTCCCGTTCTTGGAGTTTTCCGTTCATACTGGTGCCAATACACCCATCTGACGCCCGGTCAGTTCCGACAGGAGGAAGAACATTGACCAAGATTCTCATCGCCCTCACAACAGCCCTGGTGCTGCTCGCCCCGAATCTCCTCCCCGAAAAAAGGGAGGCCGAGCAGCCGGACAAGTTCCTGCTGCTGGCCACCAGCCGGACCGGCACCATGGAGAAGGAACTCAACGAAGCCGGCGCACGAGGCTACCGTTTCGCCGGCACCCAAGGGGGCGAGACCGCTTTCGGCGGCAGGGAGGTCGTCGTCATCATGTCGCTGGACCCTGAGGGCCGGCGCTATCGCTACATCCTGCTGGCCACCAGCCGGACCGGCACCATGCAAAAGGAAATGAACGAGGCGCCGCCGGAATACGAGTTCGCCGGCATGACCGTGTTCGAATCCAGGTTCGGCGGAAGAGAGGCTGCAGTCATCCTCCAAGCTGAGATCAAGGACGAGTGACCGACTACTGAGGCACCGAATCGGAAAACTGAAGGCCTCGAAGGTTCAGCAAGATGATGTGATGATGCTATGGTGTTTTTATGCGAACAACAGTCACCATAGATGACGATGTGCTATCCGTGGCGCAGGCTCTGGCGGCGAGGAAAGGAGTCAGCCTGGGGAACGCATTATCGGTGTTGGCGAGGCGTGGCTTCAGGCGGACCCGGACCAGTAATGATGACAGCATTCCGGTTTTTCGCGTTGAAGCCGGGACTGACCCGATCACGAGTGAGGACGTGCAAAGAGCCCTCAGCGATTGGCCATGACCCGCTTGCTCGACGTCAACGTTCTCATTGCTCTGACTTGGCCCAACCACGTACATCATGACGCAGCGCAGTCTTGGTTTAAGGGGGTCCGGAGCGACGGATGGGCCACCTGTCCCCTGACCGAAGGCGGATTCGTTCGCATTTCATGTAACCCGTCCGCGGTCAAACAGGCCGCAACACCCGCTGACGCCATTCGGCTGTTGGAAAAGCTCAGAGAACTGGAGTCGCATTCCTTTTGGCCCATGGATCGTTCCATCGCCGATCTGCCGCCAGGAATCCTCAGGAGAATTCAAGGATATCGCCAGATTTCCGACGCCGTGCTCCTGGCCTTGGCGATTCAATATAGAGGCCAGTTGGCCACATTCGATTCGGGCTTCGCCAGTCACCCGGCGCGGGAGGAACTGAGCACAGTCCATATTATTCCGGTATGATCCGGCAACGGTCAGCAGACCGGACCGGAAAACAGGAGTTCCAATCCGGCACGGGCCAATATTCGGCGGTTGGAAAGACGCCACTCAGCGGTCGACCCGGGCGACTTTGACACACCTCTCCCGGTCCCATATCTTCTGCGGGCCGAATCTCAACGGAGGCTCCCTTAAATGCAGGAAAATCGGGTTCGCCAGAAGATCATCGCGGGCGAGACGGCCGTCGGTTGTTTTTTGGGACTGGGTAGTCCCTCCGTCGCCGAACTGCTGGCTTACTGCGGCTACGACTGGCTGCTGGTCGAAACCGAGCACAACGCCCTGGATTCGGCTCAGGTCGAGCGCATGCTGATGGCCATCGACGGGTCGGGCGCCATGCCCATGGTCCGGGTGCCCCCGTCTGACTTGTTCGCCATTCAGAAGGCTCTGGATATCGGCGGCATGGGGATCATCGTCCCCATGGTGAAGACCGTGGAGGAGGCGGAGGCGGTGGTGGCCGCCACTCGTTATCCGCCGGAGGGAAACCGCGGGTTCGGCCCCCTGCGCGCGTCCCGATACACCCTGGACTACGAGGACTACCTGGAACGGGCCAACCAAAACATCCTGGTGGGCCTGCTGCTGGAGACGGCCGAGGCGGTTGAGGACCTGGAGCGGATCGCGTCCGTGCCGGGAGTCGACCTGCTCTACATGGGCATGTGGGACCTGTCGCTGGCTCTGGGCGTGGACCCCAGGCGTCAGCCGCACCCGGAGACGGACGGCGTGATCGACAAAGCTCTGCAGGTAGGCCGGGACACCGGGGTGGCCATCGGCATCGGCGTCGGGTGCCCGGAAGACCTGGCGCACCGCTTGGAGCAGGGATTCACCTTCCTGGGCTACGGGAGCGACTCCAGCCTTCTCGTCGGCGGGGCCAAGTCTGCCGTGGAAACCTTTCGGGCCTCCCAATCCGGGAATTCGAGTCAGCCCTGACCCCGCGACGTGTGGTTCAACTCCCCTCCTGCCGTCCCCAGCGGTCGTAGAGAAAATCGGCCAGGGCGCTGAAGATGAGCAAGGCGCCGACGGCCACCTGCTGCACGAACACCGAGATGCCCAGGATGTTCAGGGCATTGCGGACGATCTGAAAGAAGATCACGCCCAGCAGCGTCCCCGGCATGGACCCCCGGCCTCCGTAAAGGCTCGTTCCCCCAATAACCACCGCCGCGATGACGTCGAGTTCCGCCCCTGTCCCCGCCAGGGTAAGGGCGGAATTCAGTCGGGCCGCCAGCAGGATCCCCGCGAAGGAAGCCAGGCCGCCGCTCAGAGCGTAGAGCAGAAACTGGTGGCGCTTGACGCGGACCCCCAGGCGGCGGGCCGTCTCGGGATCGTTTCCGATGGCGAAGGTGTAGCGGCCGAAGCGGGTCTTCACCAGCACCAGGTGACCGACCAGGTAGACCGCCGCCGTGATCAGCACCAGGACGGGGATCGGACCGATGCGCCCCTTGCCCAGAAACAGAAAAGTCTCCGGGAAGCCGACGATGGAGTTGCCGCTGGTGAGAAACATGACGGTGCCCCGTGCGACGTTGAGCATTCCCAGGGTCATGATGAAGGCCGGGATCCGGCCGTAGGCCACGGCGACCCCGTTGACCGCGCCGGCGGCGACCCCCACCAGCACTCCGCCCACCATGGCCGCGGGGACCGGGATCCCGGAGACCAGGAGTCCGGCCGTTCCCATGCTCCCCAGGGCCAGGATGGACCCCACCGAGAGGTCGATCCCGGCCGCGATGATGACGAAGGTCATGCCGGCTGCGACGATGGCGTTGATGGAGAGCTGCTCCAGGATGTTGAGGAAATTGCGGGTGGTGAGAAAGACCGGGGAGATCATGGACACCACGGCCACCAGAATGAGGGTGGCCACAAGCAACGCCTTGAACCGGGTGAGCCTCAGCAATCCTCGAGGGAGTCCCGGGCCCCTCGAGCCGGAGATGAAATCTGGCAGGGAGCCTCTCAAATTCACGATGAAGTCAACTTCAGACGGGACGCGGTCCCTTCAGCATCAGGCTGACGACCTCGTCCTGATTCGTGGAACGGGTCCTCAGGTCGGCCACCGTCGCCCCCTTCCGCATGACCACAATCCGGTCGGCGATGGAGAAGATGTCCTCCAACTCGTGACCGATCACGATCAGGGAGATACCCTTGTCCCGGAACCTCCGGATGAGATCCAGCGTTTTTCGGGTCTCCGCGACTCCCAGAGCCGCCGTCGGTTCATCCATCAGGATCAGCTTGGCGCGGGCCAGGAGGGCGCGGGCCAGGGCCACCGCCTGCCGCTGTCCTCCCGAAAGGTAGCGGACCCGGGTTGCGGCGCCGAAGTCGTAGCCGAGCTCGCGGATCAACTCTTCCGCTTTGGTCCTCATGGACTTCTCCGCCAGCCAGTGGAGCCCGCGGACGCCCCGACGCCACTCCCGTCCCAAAAAGATGTTGGCGG
>JAPOYZ010000628.1 GCA_026706325.1 Candidatus Aminicenantota bacterium | reverse complement strand
CCGGCGGGCGCAGGAACGGTCTCGGTGCTCGCGGGACTTTCACCACGGACTGTTTCCCCAGGATTTCTTGGATGACTCTCCCTCCCACGTCGGTCAGGCGAAAGTCGCGTCCCTTGAAGCGGAAAGTGAGACGCGTGTGGTCGAACCCCAGGAGATGCAGGATCGTGGCCTGCAGGTCGTGGACGTGGATAGAATTCTCCACGATGTGGAATCCCAGGTCGTCAGTGCGGCCGTAAGAACCGATGCGCGTGGAGATCTCCGGATCGCCGATGATGCCTGCATGGTGACGGTTGAGTCTCCGCGTCAGATCCCGCAGCCAACGATCCCGCACTCGATCTACTCCTTGGAAATGGTCCGGTCGAGGTTCAACGGGACCCGCGCCACCCAAGTCCACGCGAGCAGTTCCTCCCGGTTCACGCCCACCGGAACGGGTCCCATCTCCGACGCTTGAGCCTGAGTCAGTCCACCGGTCCGAACCCGTTCCATCTGAGCCTTGTAGTAGGACCGGATCTGGTCCGACTCGAAGCGGTCCGGCGGACGGGAGAGGCATCGCCGGAAAGCATAGTCCATTCGTTAGGGCATTCTCCGGGTCCTTCTCCAGCAGTTCCGGCGTCACTCTCGACGACTGCCGGTAGGTGGAAGACAGGACGATCCGCCGATGCATCGCCTTCATGCTCCAACCCTGAGACATGAATTCGTCGGCCAGCCAATCCAGCAATCCCGGATGGGAGGGACGGCTGCCCCGGAGACCGAAATCGTTGACGGTGGTCACGAGTCCCCGCCCGAAGTAGCTGGACCAGAGACGATTCATGACGACCCGGGTCACCAGCGGATTCTCCCGGCTGACCAGCCAGCGGGCGAAGCCGAGCCGATCCCGGTTCGTGTCCGCCGGCCAGGGATGGAGCACTGCCGGGACTCCCGGACTCACCTGGTCTCGAGTCTCGAGAAATTCCCCGCGATGCCGGACTCGGGTGGTCCGCGGAACGGCGCGCTCCGCCATGACCAGAGTCGTGGGATGGCGGAGCACGGTCTTACGGAGCACCTTGATCTCCTGCTGCTCCTTCCGGAGTTCCGGAGCCACCGAAAGGAAGTGCCGGAGGAGAGCCTCCCGGTCATCGGGCGTCGCGGAATGAGGAGAAACCGACAGGATCGACTCGATCCGCAGACCCGTGACGGTGGGCAGACCCGGTTCGATCTCGCTTCCGGGAAGCGGATCCGCGAACGCCGGCATTCGGCGGACATCGGAAGAATCGCTTGCGGTCAACACCTGGATCAGAAAACTGTCCCGGCTGCGCCCCGGTACGATGGGCGCCCGGCCCGACCATCCGCCCTGCCGGGCCGCCTTCCGGGAATCCAGCCGAAGCCCGCCCGACTGGACGCGCTCCCCGTGGCACGCGTGGCAGTTCTTCTTGAGGATGGGCTCGACGTCGCGGTTGAAATCGACTGGTTGGGGCGGGGACCCGGCTCCCAATGGCCCCAAAGCGAGAATCAGGGGAAGGCTGGGAAAAAACCGGCTCAGAGGCATGTGCAACCCGCACCGGAAATCATCACACACTCCACCGAAGCGTTCCAATGGTGGACGCGGAGAGGCGGCCGCAGGGTATGAAGCGTCGATCCTGCATCCCGTTCCGGAAGAATATCGTACTATTTTCGCGGGCCCCCCGGGCTTGGCGCGCCGGCTGCGGGAAGGAGACCATCAGCATCGTCTTCGGGAGCGGGATTCTGTGATTTCGAGATGCCTGCGGCTTCCCCTGACCGTCATTTTCCTCCTCTCCATGGGGGAATGGGCGCAAAGCGGGGTCAAGCTGAAACCCGAAACAGTCCAGGGTTACGACCGGTATGTCCAAGACCTGGAGACGAGTTTTCAAAAACGACTCAGCGGTGAAATGCCGTTCCTGTGGTCTGACCAGAAGCCGGAACATCGTGCCGCCTTGAAGCGGGGCCGGATTCTGATCGACGAACTGAAGGACCTGCCTGAAGTCCCAGGCGCCAGGATCCACGTCTGGCTGGGAGCCGTCTTCATTCCCGGCGCCGTATCCGCCGACGTCCTGTCGGTGCTGATGGATTTCGACCGCCACCGGGAATGGTACCCGGAGGTTCTGGATTCCAGGCTCCTGAGTCGCGACGAGTATAGTCTCCGTGGGTACCAGCGCCTCAGGATGAAGAAGATCCTGACCGTGATCTTCAACACCGAACACGAAGTCGTCTATACGAAGGTGTCCCCGAAACGCTGGCGGGGCGTATCGCGCAGCACCAGAATCGCCGAGGTCAAGGATGCGGGAATGCCCAAGGAGCGGGAAATGCCGGTCGGCGACGACCGGGGATTCATGTGGCGACTGAACGCCTATTGGCACCTGGAGGAGCGGGAGGGCGGGGTGGCCGCCGAATGTTGGGCGGTTACTCTCTCCCGGAAGATTCCCTTTGGCCTCCGCTGGATGCTCAAACCGCTCGTGACGAGCGTCCCCCGACAGGCTCTCCGGAACACCCTGAGAGGCACTCGCCAAGCCGTGTTGGACGGACGCCGAGGCGGAGCGCGCAATGCCCAACGACGGGTCGATTGGGCGTATATCCGCCGTGAAGGAAGGTCCCACGAGGCTACGACGGTCACAGCGGCTAATATCGGCCCGTGGGCCGTTGGTTCAAAAGGCGCATTGCGCCGCCGATCCCTGGCGGCCAGGAGTATTGGTAGTGCCTGACAATCCTCAGGCCATGGCCCGGCTGATCCGCGAGTCCAGATCCGGAGACGAGAAAGCCCTTTCTCAACTCTTCCCTGTCGTCTACCAGGAACTGAGAAGATTGGCAGGCAACTACATGCGCCGGGAGGCCCGCCAGACGCTGCCCGCCACGGCCCTGGTCCACGAAGCGTACCTTCGACTCCTCGGCGGGAAGCAGGTGCATTGGAAGGACAGAGCTCATTTGCTGGGTATCGCGGCCCGTTCCATGCGGCAGATCCTGGTGGAACGGGCACGAGCGAGAATGGCCCAGAAGCGGGGGGGCGGGCAACATGCGGTGACCCTCATCGACGAGGTTCTGGGCCGGAACGCGCGATCCATCGATTTCATGGCTCTTGACCAGGCACTGCGGGCTCTCGCCGAGTTGGATCCGAAACAGGCCCAACTGGTCGAACTCAGGTTCTTCGGAGGGCTGACTTTGGCGGAAACCAGCGAGGTCATGGGTATCTCCCCTGCCACCACCAAACGCTGGTGGGCGCTTTCCCGAGCTTGGTTGCGACGCGAGTTGGAAGCGTGAACCCGAAAACGTTTCAGCGAGTCAAGGAGATCTTCGAGGCCGCCTTGGATCACGATTCGGAATCGCGGGAGGACTTTGTCCGGCGGGAATGTTCCCCCGACACGGAGTTGACCCGCGAGGTCCTGTCGCTTCTGTCCCATCACCATCCGGAAACCACCTTCCTGGACGGGAACCTGCTTCAACCGTCCGCCGTCGAAACGGCCGCCAGTCACCTGGCGGAAGGGGACACCCTGGGCCCGTACCGGATTCTCGGCGAGGTGGGACGGGGTGGCATGGGGGTTGTCTACCGCGCCGTCGACACGCGGCTGGACCGTATGGTGGCTCTCAAGGCGATCTCTCCCCTCGTGGGCCGCGACGTCGAACAACGGCGGCGGCTCCGCCGCGAGGCCAAGGTCGCGGCTTCCCTGAATCACTCCGCCATCGCGGCCGTTTATGCCTTGGAAGAACTTGACGGCGGGCTCTATATCGCCGGCGAGTACATCGAGGGGGAGAATCTGCGATCGCGGATCGAGCAGGGTCCTCTTCCCCTCCCTGAACTCCTCCGGATGGCGACTCAGGTTTGCCAGGGCCTCGTGGCCGCCCACTCCACCGGCGTGGTCCATCGGGACCTCAAGCCGGAGAACGTATTGCTAGATGCGCAGGGGAATCCGAAGATCGTCGATTTCGGTCTGGCGCTACCCACGCTGGAATCATCCCACAGCCAGCGCCTGACGCAGGAGGGAACCGTCCTGGGCACCCCGGCCTACATGTCTCCCGAGCAGTTGGAGGGACAGGAAGCCGACTTCCGCTCCGACCTCTTCTCTTTCGGAATGTTGTTGTACGAGCTGGCAACGGGCCGCCACCCGTTCGAGGGCAAGACTCCCTTGGTTACGGTGGCCAGGATCCTGGAGGGCAGACCCGGCCGATCCGACGCCATGGGGCCGCCCTCCATGCTGGAACCGATTCTCGTGCGCTGTCTGGAGAAGGATCCGGACGACCGTTTTCAATCCACCGAAGAGCTCCTGGCGCAGGTGCAACGGCTCGAATCGAAGATCACAGGCAGACCCAAGGACACTCTCGGATCCCGTGCATCGCTTCACGGCGGCTGGTGGATCTTCCACCAGTCAGCCGTGGTCCTCTTCTACGCGCTGATGGTCTTCGGCGCGTGGAAGTTCAAGCAGGCCGCCTCCCCGGCGCCGGTCGCCACGGCGTTGCCCCTGGCTCTTTTCTTTCTGGTGCTGGGCTGTGCCCTTTGCAACGGCACCATCCGCACCCACCTCCTGTTCACGGCACGGTTCAACCGTTCCGCCATCGACGCGGAACTGAACCGGGTCCGCGGATGGAAACGGCGGGTCGATGGACTCTTCTCCCTCTGCCTCCTCCTCGGCGCCGCCCTCATCGTCAACCAGGAACAACTCCTGGCCGGATGCCTGGCCGCCGTAGCCGTCAGCTACACCGTCGTCTTCCTGTTGGTCGAGCCGGCCACCGAACGGGCCGTCTTCGAACCGGATACGGCGGCGGTCCCTTCTTCAACCGACCGATCCTCCTGAGCCCTTTTTCTCTCCGTTCTCACATTCCCTGTCAGTGCGGCCGTTATCCGCCGGGACGCCCCCGCCGGGTTTTCGGCTGCAGAAGTGAATCACGGAGGAGCTTCATGAGGAGACAAAAGGGTTTCAAACACGTACGGCATCACGACAGCATCCTGGCCCCCGCCGAAAAGAGACTGCTGGTGTGGATCGCCCGGCGGCTCCCGACCTGGATCAACGCCGATCATCTGAGCCTGCTGGGAGTCCTGGCCATGCTGGGAGTGGGCCTCTCCTTCTGCGCGGCTTCCTGGGACCGGCGGGCCTTGTTCCTGGTCGTGGCGGGCCTCGTTCTGAACTGGTTCGGAGACAGCCTGGACGGCACGCTGGCCCGGGTGCGGAACCAGCAGAGGCCGCGTTACGGCTATTACGTCGATCACGTCCTGGATCTGGCCGGAACGTTGTTTCTGCTGGGAGGTCTGGCCGCATCCGAATTCATGAGCACCGCCGTCGGACTCGGTCTTCTGATCGCGTATTTGCTGGTCTCCGCCGAGATCTATCTCGCGACCCACGTCCTCGGCGTCTTTCGGCTCTCCTTCCTGAAGGTCGGACCGACGGAACTGCGGCTCTTGCTGGCCACAGGCACGGTCTTTCTCTTCTACAAGCCGGTGGTCGCACTAGGAGAACTGGGGACCTTCAACCTTTTCGACGTCGGAGGTTTGGCCGGCATCCTGGGCCTGGCCCTGACGTTCACCGTCTCCGCCCTCCGGCACGCGCGAAGGCTGTACCGCGCCGAACCGAGGCCACGGTTGCAGCGCCCCCTTCCCATCAGCCTGCCACGGTTCCCCTCCACCGGATTTGGTCCGATGGGATCGGCCCTCACCGGGTCTCACCGCCACCGGAACTGAGGAAACCCGTGATGGAACACGTGATCCGTTGGGCGCGATTCAACGCCGTCGGGCTGATGGGAGTATCGGTTCAGATCACCGTGCTCATGTTCCTGCGCGGTGCCTGGAACCTGCACTACCTGCCGGCCACCGCCCTGGCTGTGGAGATGGCGGTGTTGCACAACTTCTGGTGGCATGAGCGTTGGACGTGGTCGGACCGCACGGCAACGGCGGATACCAGCGTCCTGGGCCGGTTGCTCCGCTTCAACGTGACCGTCGGCACGGTCTCCATCGTCCAAAACCTGTTTCTGATGGAGCTCCTGGTGGACGGCCTGAATTTGCACTACCTGCCGGCCAACCTGATGGCCATCGCCTCCTGCTCCACGTTGAACTACTTTTCCAGCCATTGGCTGGTCTTCCGGCAGACCGCCAAGGAGAAATGAAATGAGACCAATTCCGTCGATCGAGGTGCGATTGGCGCTGGCAACCATCGTTCTGGCCGCGGCGTGCCCACTGTTCCCGGGCTCACGGGCTCACGGAGCCGAGTTGAAACCTGAGACCCTGCTGGCCTGGAACAAATACGTTCGCCTCACCGAGGAAAGAATCGGCAACGAGCTGGCATCGGAGAATAGGTTCCTCGGACACGAATTCGGTCGGATGAACGAAGCGCGGGCGACTTGGCAACGGGTCCGTTCGGGCCAGGTCACGGTCGCGCGGATGGAAACGGAGGATGCCCGGGGCCGAAGCGTCAAAGTCCCCGGCGGAATGATCCACCATTGGCGGGGAACCATTCTGATTCCTTCCGTCCGTCTGGAACAGGTCATCCATCGCCTGCGCTATCCGGACCCCAAATTGCCTCCACAGAAAGACGTGCTGGAGACGAAAATATTGGAACGGGACCAGGACTTCCTGCGCATCTACCTGAAGTTGGTCCGCAAGAAAATCGTCACCGTCGCCTACAACACGGAACACCTGGTCCACTACCGCTGGCACGATCCGTTCCGGGCCTCAAGCCGGAGCATTGCTATCCGTATCGCTGAGTTGGAGAAACTCCACACTCCCCAGGAGCGGGAAAAGGTTCCCGGACACGACCGGGGATTTCTGTGGCGCCTCAATTCCTACTGGAGATATCAGCAGGTCGGCGGCGGCGTGGTGGTGGAATGCGAATCGCTGTCCCTGAGCCGCGGCTACCCCGTCGTCTTCAAGCCGATCGTAGCTCCCATCGTAAGATCCATCGCCCGAACATCCATGAAGCGGACGCTGGTGTCGCTCCGGCAGCGACTTCTCATGACCAACGCGGCGCGGGAACGCCTGCAACCGGTTCCGGGCGCCTGACTGCGCGGAAACCCGGCTATGGCAACGGAGTCGCCGCGCCATCGACGGAGCGGTAGAGGTTTGGGCTTCAGGCTGCTAGGCTGCCAGAGGCATGAAAACCGGAGATAGCCAGACCCGGAAACGGCGCGGCGAGTACCGTTACAGCGGTTGGCTCCTGTTGCTTGTGGGCCTCTTGTTGTTGGCCTCCTTTTACTACACCTTCGATCTCTGGCCGGTGAAACTGCTGCTGACGCTGTTCCTGCTGACGGCGGCAAGCTTCCTTTTCTGGAGGGCCGGCCGCCTTTCGAAACGCTGATCTTCCGGGCTCAGCAATCACCCTTTCCGAGGAACCATGCTCAAGCGCACGGTGGGCGGCGAACTCTGGTGCATCTCGCAGCCGGAACACGCCGCGGCGGCCGGCTACCTGGCCGCCCACTGGGGCAACCGCGAATTCGCCCGCCCCGGTCGATACGCACCCTTCCCCGACCCCGAACGGCTGCGGGCCGAAACCGTCCTCGCCGTCGCCGAGCACGACAACGGTTGGTGGGAGTGGGAGGCCGACCCCCAAATCGACCCCTCCGACGGCCTCCCGCTGGACCTGACGAGCCTCAAACAGTCCGACGGCCTCCGGCGCTGGGACCTGGGCGTATCCCGCTTCCGGCGCCGCCATCCCTATATCGCCCTACTCATCAGCTTTCACGCCTACTGGCTGCACGCGCCGCGCGTCGAGGCCGGGCATACTCCGGCGTTCCTCCATCCCCTCTTCGGAATCCCCGCTGAGTGGCCTCCACCCAAAGGCAGAGAATTGGAAGAAGCCAAGCGGTTCGTTGCCGAACAACACGCTCTACAGAAACTGCTCAGAGAACGCATCAAGGACGATCCCGCATGGGCCGCCGCCGTCAGGCCGCGGCACCTGAACCCTCACATCCGCCTGCTGCAACTTTGCGATGCCCTGTCGCTCCACCTCTGTTTCGGTGGAGACAAGGAGCGAACTCTCCGGGAGATTCCGCGCAGGTGTTGGAACGATCGAGTCTCACTCCGCGTGCTTCCGAAAGGCAAACGCCGAGTCGCCGTCGACCCGTACCCATTCGATCAGGATCCGCTTCCGGTCACCCTTCGAGCCCGTATCCTGAACCCGGAAACTCGACCTGCGGAAGACTTTCAGACTTGGTGGCAGGCGCACTCCCGCCGGGAAATCCGGTTTCGATTGGTCCGTTGAACTCATGGCGCCAGCCGAGCCGGGCCCTGGCGGATGGCGGCCGTGTGAAACCCATGGCATGCGGGGCGCCCTCTCCTGATTCGACGCGCCCGGAGTTGCGCATCACACGTTCAGAGTGAACAATCACGTACAGTGTGAGCATTTGCACACGAGAACAGCAGAATCGGTGTCCCCATCCGCCGCCGTACGCCGGCGGATGACCGGGCAGAAGGAGTAGAACGGAAAGTAGCGATGGCCGGCCGGGAAAACGATCCGATCTGGGGGCACCGTTGGGGATTCGCCGACACCCGTTTCGTGCTCAATGACGACAACTCGGTGACACTCACCGGTGATCGTTACGAGCTGTGCGGCTACAAGATGCACGACTTCCTCCCCTACGTGAGAGAAGTCCTGGGACTCGATCCCGATTTCAAGACCAAACGACCCGAGGCCGATCCCAAACCGGTTCCCGCCCCCAGAAAGAACACCCGGTTCTGCCGTCGCCTGGCCAATTTCTACCGTCCCGATCAATACACCTTCGACGACCGCGAAAGACTCATCCACAGCCATGGACAGACCAGTGCCGACGAAGTCTTCCGGGTCGTCTACTCTCAACTGGACCGCGTCGCCGACATGGTCATCTACCCCGAAGCGGAGAAAGATTGTGCGATGCTCGTGGCGCTGGCCCGGACACAAGACGTCTGCCTCGTTCCCTACGGCGGCGGCACCAGCGTCAGTTGCGCGTTGAAACTTCCGGCCTCGGAAGAACGCATGATCGTTTCCGTGGACATGAGCCGGATGAATAGCGTCGAATGGATCGATCGCGAGAACCAGCGGGCCCTGGTCCAAGCGGGCATCACGGGGGAGGAACTGGAACGCCAGCTCGGGGAGGCCGGTTTCGTCTCCGGTCACGAACCTGACAGCATCGAGCTCTCGACCCTGGGTGGATGGATCGCCACCAATGCCAGCGGGATGAAGAAGAATCGATACGGCAACATCGAGGACATCGTCGAAAAAGTGACGCTGATCACGCCCACCGGCCGGGTGGAGCACCTGACGGCCTCTCCCCGCGTCTCCATGGGGATGCAGCCCCAGAGTCTTTTTTTTGGAAGCGAAGGCAACCTGGGTCTCATCACCAGCGCCATCATCAAGATCCATCCCCGGCCCCAGGTCCGCAAGTATGGCTCCCTCGTTTTTCCTGACTTTGCCAAGGGTGTCGCCTTCCTTCGGAGTTTGGCTGAAACCAAGTTCGTACCCGCCAGCATCCGTCTGGTGGACAACGTGCAATTCCGTTTCGGCCAGGCCCTGAAGCCGAGGCCCACCGGATCGGCCGCCTGGTTGGACAAGCTGAAGAAATTCTTTGTGCTCAAGGTCAAGGGATTCGATCCCCATCAGATGTCCGCCGCCACCATCCTCATGGAAGGATCCCAGGAAGAGGTCGCGTTCCAGGAAAAGGGCCTCTACAAGCTGGCCAACGAGTACGGAGGCCTGCCGGGCGGCGCCGAGAACGGCCGCCGCGGCTATCGGCTCACCTTCGCCATCGCCTATATCCGGGACTTCCTGTCTGACTTCCACATCCTGGGAGAGACCTTCGAGACGTCGGTGCCCTGGAACCGCATACACCAGGTTTGCGATGCCGTCGTGGCCCGGGCTCAGGCCCGGCACCAAGAGCTGGACCTGCCGGGACGCCCCTATGTCTCCTATCGAATCACCCAGGTCTACCACACGGGAGTCTGTATCTACTTCATGTTCGGCTTCTACGCCAAGGGCGTGGACGACCCGGAAACCGTTTTCAGCCAGGTCGAGCATTCACTGCGCCAGGCCATCATCGATGCGGGCGGGTCCATTTCCCACCATCACGGAGTCGGCAAACTCCGCAGTGGGTTCATGAAACACACTCTTTCTTCCCGAGGCATTCGGCTCCTGAAAGAGATCAAGTGGTCCACCGATCCAAAAAACATCTTCGGCATTCGAAACAACGTCCTGGGCGACTGAGTGCCCACCGGCGCGCAGCCGGGACGAGATACCTCACGAATTGATCCATGCAATTAGGAAAATCCAATCTCCAAGGCAAGACGGGACTCATCACCGGCGCCTCCTCCGGCCTGGGGAAGAGGCTGGCTCTTGATCTGGCCGCCCAGGGAATGAACCTGGGATTGGGTTCCCGCTCGGAGCATTCGCTCCAGGACACGGCCGCCGGAGTCCGGCGAGCCGGAGCCGACTGCCTGGTTGTTCCCACCGACGTCACCGATGCCCGGCAGTGCCGCGAAATGGTCTCGGCGGTGACCGGCGAATTCGGAGCCCTGGACTATCTCATCCTCAGCGCCGGCGTGAGCATGTGGACCCTCTTCGACCAGGTTCGCAACATCGAAATTTACAAAACCCTCATGGAAGTGAACTACCTGGGGGCCGTCCACTGCATCCATCCCGCCCTGCCGGCCTTGAAGGAACAACACGGCATGATCGTGGCCGTCTCCTCCGTCCAAGGCCGGGTGGGCGTCCCTTTTCACAGCGGCTACACCGCCGGCAAGCACGCCCTGGACGGTCTCCTGGAAACGTTGCGGACCGAG
>JAPOYZ010000026.1 GCA_026706325.1 Candidatus Aminicenantota bacterium | reverse complement strand
AGACGGGGCCGTCTTCGGGGGGCGCAAGCTTGCCTGAACTCCCCGAAGTCGAGACCCTGCGCCGTGAGCTGGAGCCCCGGCTCCGGGGCCGGGTCATCCGGTCGCTGAGCACGTTTCCATCGCGGGTCTTCCAATTGGACCCCGCCTTCCTGGAGGCGGCCGTCGCGGGACAGACCATCCACGCCGTGTCCCGCCGGGCCAAGTACCTCATCTTCGAGCTCGACCGCTGGTACTGGATCATTCACCTGGGCATGACCGGACAGCTCACGGTCCCGGACGAGTTCGGGGAGAGCAACGGATCGACTCCGGGCGGGGACGCCCACATCGCCCTCGTGGCCCGCCTGTCCCGGGGCCGGATTCTGGTGTTCCGGGACGTCAGGAAGTTCGGCCGGGTCATGCTGCTCTCCCGGGACGGGGGTGGCTTGGGGTCCCGCCTCGGCTCCCTGGGTCCCGAGCCCTTGGGCAGCGGCTATCTCCTGCAGGACTTTCTGGGCAGACTCGGCAAGAGGAAGGCTCGGATCAAGTCGTTGCTGCTGGATCAGAAGGTGGTGGCCGGGGTCGGAAACATCTATGCCGACGAGGCCCTCTTCGAAGCCGGCGTGCACCCGGCCAGAAGAGTCCGGTACATTCGCCGATGGGAGAGGGTGAAGCTGTTCGAAGCGATTCCCCGAGTGTTGGAAAGGGCCGTGCGCCATGGCGGGACCACCCTTCAGGACTATCGGAGGAGCAGCGGAAACCCGGGAGAATATCAGTCTTTGCTCAAAGTGTACGGGCGCGACGGGCAGTCCTGCGCCCAATGCGGGTCCACGATTCAAAAGACGGTCATCAGCCAGCGAGGCAGCCATTTCTGTCCGAATTGCCAGCCCCGGAAGCCTCGTCCCAGACCGGTCGCTTGAGATTGCATTCAGGAGGAGGGAAGAGAATGAGCAGTCGAATCCAATGTGCTCCGATTCCAGGCGCAGGCGAGTTGATGATTCCCGAATTCCAGGCCTATCTGCTGGCCCTTCACGATCAGTTCGCAGGCCGCGTTGGGGACCTTCGAGAGAAGCGCGCTCAGGTGGTGAAACGAGCCCTCCACGACGGCATCGGCCCGGCGCACCTGCCTCCGAGCGACGCCACCACCGGCGATTGGAGCGTTCCCGAAGTGCCCGCGGAACTCCGCGAACCGGGGATCGAAATCTCGGGTCCCGCTTCCATTACCAGCATGTTCATCAATGCCCTGAATCCGGGTCCGGATGGATTCCGGGCCCAGGGCGACCTGGACGACGACGAGGACTCGGCAGGCCACCGCCTGGTGGACACCCTGCAGGCGGCAGCCAACCGGAAGGGCGCCGTGGATCGCACGCTGACCTTCTACAACGCCGCCAAGGGAAAGAAATACGAACTGGCGGAAGGGGACCTTCCCTTCTTCATGCATCGGGAACGGGGGCTCCACCTGGACGAGCCGGAGGTCCTGGTGGACGGTGCCCCCATTTCCGCCAGCATCCTGGGCACGGCGCTGACTCTCTTTCATGCCGGTCAGGCCCAGGCCCAACGGGGTCAGGGGATCTACTTCTACCTTCCCAAGATGGAGTCGGCCGGAGAAGCGGCTTTCTGGAGAGACTTCTTCGCCTCAAGCCAGGATCTTCTGCCGGGCCTTCGGAACGCCACGATCCGGGCCATCGCCCTGGTGGAGTCGGTTCCCGCCGCCTTCCAGATGGAAGAGATACTCTACGCGCTGGGAGAGTACGCGGCTGGGCTCAACGCGGCGCGCTGGGACTTCAAGGCCAGCATCCTGGAGTACGTGATGGCGGACCCGGATTCGGTCTGGCCCGACCGTTTCGACGTGGACATCAAGACCACCGATTTTCTGACGCGGATCTTTCGCCGTCTGGTGGCCATCTGTCTCAAGCGCGGCGCCGTGCCCATCGGCGGCATGGCCACCGCGTTGCCGAGCCGCGACGCCGAGGTGAACCAGATGGCGGCGGAAGCGATTCGAGCCGACAAACAGTGGGAGGCCGAGCAGGGATTTCTCCGGGGATGGGTGGCCCATATCTTTCACATGAAGACGGCGGCGGATCCCTTTCGGGAATTGAGGGGTTCGGGCTGGACGCCCTCGCCGGAAATGGCCCGGCCCGGGAACTACCCCATCGAGATCGCCGTCCCCGAGGGTCCCATCACCGGGGCGGGGACGCGCCGGAACGCGCGCATGCTGCTGGAGTACCTGGAGGGGTGGCTCAATGGGCGGGGCGCCAAGGGAATCGACAGTCTGGCGGGGCAGCCGGGCAAGCGGCCGGCCCTGATGGAGGATCTGGCCACGGCCCGGATCTCGGTGGCTCAGATTGCCCAGAGAGTGGTCCACGAAGCCCAGGATGCCGAAACCGGCCGGAGGCACGATTTCGCTCTGGTCAAGAGGCTGCTGGGGGAGGAGTTGGAGAGCATCCTGGAGCTGAGCGGGGCGGCCTCGTCCGGGACCGGCGCAGCCGGCCGCTATCGGGATTCCTACAAGATCGCTCTGCAGTGGGTCAGGAACTATACGGAACTGGACTTCAGGAGTCTGGGCTCCTACACGCGCGGGGACCTGGCCAGGATTGCCGCCGGACAGGACGCCTTCTAGCTGGCGGCCGGCGCCCGCTTGCGCATCGAAATCAATAAATCGTGTTGGCTCTGCTGTCCCTGCTCCCCATTGCCGTCGTCGGTCTCTTCCTGGTCGGCCTCCGTTGGCCGGCCAGCCGGGCCATGCCCATTTCCTACGTCACCGCGGCGGGACTGGCTCTCCTGGTCTGGAAGGTTCCTCCGGCTCAGGTGGTGGCCGCCTCCGTGAACGGCCTGGTGGTTGCGCTCTCCCTGCTCTACATCGTGTTCGGGGCCATCCTGCTCCTGAACACCCTGGAGGAGAGTGGAGCTCTGGACACCATTCGCCGCATCTTCACCGACATCACGCCGGACCGCCGGATCCAGGTCATCATCATCGCCTGGCTCTTCGGCTCCTTCATCGAGGGGGCGGCCGGTTTCGGGACGCCGGCGGCGGTGGCCGTGCCTCTCCTGGTCGCGCTCGGTTTTCCCGCCCTGGGCGCGGTAATGGCCGGAATGATCATTCAGAGCACTCCGGTCTCCTTCGGAGCCGTCGGGACCCCGATCCTGGTGGGTGTGAACACGGGACTCTCGGCGGACCCCGCCGTTGTTTCGTTCTCCTCCCAAGCCGGCTTTGCGGACTGGTCGCAGTTCCTGATCATGATCGGAACCAAGGTTGCCTTGCTCCACACGGTGACAGGCACTCTCGTCCCCCTCTTTGTGCTCGCGCTCCTGACCCGGTTCTTCGGCCGGAATCGTTCCTACCGGGAGGGTCTCCAGGTCTGGAAGTTCGCCCTTTTCTCCGCTTTCGCCATGACGCTCCCGTACCTGCTGGCGGCGTGGCTGCTGGGGCCCGAATTCCCCTCCATGTTCGGAGGCTTGTTCGGACTGGCCGTCGTAGCCGCGGCGGCCAAAAAGGGCTTTCTCATGCCCAAACGGGAGGAATACTGGGAGTTCGACGACCGGACGCGCTGGCCGGCGGAGTGGTCCGGCACAGTCCGGGTCGGGGGCTCCGGAGGCGCCCGCGCGGAATTGGGCGCACTGCGGTCATGGCTTCCCTATCTGCTGGTGGGGGTGCTTCTGGTCTTGACTCGTCTCCGGGAACTGCCGTTTCTGGGCTGGGTCAATTCCTGGACCATCACTCTGCCGGACCTCTTCGGGACCGATATCACGGCCTCCGTGCGTCCGCTTTATCTTCCCGGGACCATCTTCATTCTTGTCTGTTGCCTGACCTTCTTTCTGCATTCCATGGAATGGGCTCGTTTCACGAGGGCCTGGAGCAAATCCGCCCGGACCATGCTGACAGCGTCCGCCGCTCTGGTCTTCACGGTGCCCATGGTCCAGGTCTTCATTCACAGCGGGGGCGGGGAATCGGGTTTCGAGAAGATGCCCATCGTCCTGGCTGACGGTGTGGCCGCGGTGGCGGGCTCCGCCTGGCCCTTTTTCTCCCCGCTGATCGGGGGCTTGGGGGCGTTCGTGGCCGGCAGCAATACGGTAAGCAACATGATGTTCTCCCTGTTCCAGTTTGGGGTCGGGGAGAGGGTCGGCGTCGATCCCACGTGGGTTGTTGCGCTCCAGGTCGTCGGCGGCGCCGCCGGCAACATGATCTGCGTGCACAACGTGGTAGCGGCTTCGGCCGTCGTGGGGCTGGTGGGCCGTGAGGGCCTGGTGCTGCGCAGGACGCTGATTCCGTTTGCCTACTACGCGCTCTTTCCGGGAGCCCTGGGATATTCGATTCTTTGGTCCGCCGAACGTGGCTTGGCCAATGCCGGCGTTGTTGTGGTGTTGGCTGTCTGGGGGGCAGCGGCCTACCTGATTGCGACCCACCGCAGGGGATGACTCGCTCCCGGGCGAATCGGTATCAGGATGAATCCGCGAGGGCCATCTCCAGGGCCCGGGTGGTCACGTAATACTTGGAGATCATGTTGGTGATCTCCCATTGGGGCATGGAACCCGATTCCAGGAAACCGAGGTATCTGCTGGTGACTTCTCCGAAGTGGGCCTCGTGCCCGACACGGTAGCGGTCCGGAATCGACACCTGCCAACCCGATTCCCATGGCTCCAGGGCCAAGCCGGGATACCGGCCGGAGATTTCCTCGATGAAACGCCGAAGTCCCTGCTCCAGCAATCCGGCATCGGCTCCCGGCGCGGGCCGGATCGTCAACTCGGGCCGGTAACCCTGCTCCTTCCCCTGAAGGATGCAGAGATGCGCCCGGGTCCCGCGAATCACCGAAAAGTGGGTGTCGCCGCCTCCTGGGGGCGCCTCGAAGTCCCAGGCCACGGAGATCCTGGCGTGAAGGTCGTCCACCCGCAAAAGGATCTCTCCATTGCAGAAATAGGCCAGGCGCCCGTCCCGGTCCAGGTTCTTGCGCAGGAACGGGGGAAAGTCCTTCTTGCCCGTGATCTGTCCGTACTGCTCCCGGCTCAGGACCGTGGGCCAATGGCGGGCCTCCAGCACCTGGATCCGGGAACGGTCGACCGCTTCGCCGGGGAATCCCTGCCAGAACACCAGGTCCACCAAGTGGGTGGACACGTCCACGATCCCCTCACCTTGCTGCTCGACGTCGAAATACCACTCCGGGCGAATCAGAGTCTGTCCGGCGACCTCCTTGAACAGATGGTGGACGCTGTCCTTGACGATTCCCGGATCCCGGGAGTCTCCGCCGACCGGCTCGCCGATGACGTGCGGACACTGGGCCAGTTCCCGTTGCAGGATCGTCGTGATCTCGAAGCGCTCGGTCATGATGTCGTAGATCAGGAGTCCCTTCTCTTCCGCTGTCGAGAAGGCCCTCTCCAGAACCTTCCATGCCTCATGACTGACGCACATGGGTTTGTCCGAGAGGACGTTGAGCCCCGATTGAACGCTCTCGTGGATGTACTGGGTCTTTCGCCGATTGTTTCCCGCCACCACCACTACGTTGCCCGGGCGGCGTCTCAACATGCGTTCCAGGTAGTCGGGTCCCTTGTAGACCTCCTGCCGCCAGCGGGTCGGGTCCTGCTCCCGACGGTTGAATCCCTCGACTCTCTGGACATGGTCCACAGCCTCCGGACCATCGGGAGCAAAGACGTGCACCTCCGGGGACACCTGGGAGTAGGAGGTCTTCAGCACCAGGGTCGCGTGGAAGTGGCCTGGATTCAATATGATGAGTCGGACGGGGCGGGGTGTCTCTGAATCTTTCATGTCGATTACCGTGCAGCCGGCGACATTTTGACCTCCCGGCGCCGCCGATGGCAAGCCGCCGGAACCGGGTTCTCTATAATGGATCCCGGATGCCGGACCTGACGGGTGAGCTTCAATTCAGGTTGAGAGGGCACGTCCAGTTCCTGGCCGGGGTTGTGGGAGAGAGGAACTCCCATCGCTACCGCGGTCTGGAACAGGCCAGGGAGTACATCGAAGAAGTCTTCGCAGAGTCCGGATACCGGATCGGCCGCGACCGGTACGAATGCGGCGGAAAGGAGTATTGCAACGTCGTCGCTACGATTCCCGGAATGGCCTCCGACGATCCTGTCCTGGTGGTCGGCGCCCACTACGACACGGCGTTGGGTTCCCCGGGCGCCGACGACAACGCCAGCGGTGTGGCGGTCCTCCTGGAGCTGGCCCGGGTCCTGGGGGACGAACCCGCCGCCGGTTCGATCCGTTGGGTGGCGTTCACGCTGGAGGAGTCTCCCCATTTCAAGACCGAATCCATGGGGAGCCGGGTCTACGCCCGACGCTGCCGGCGGCGGGGCGATTCGATCCAGGGCATGATCTCGCTGGAGATGGTGGGCTACTACAGCGATGCCCGCGGCTCCCAGGGCCATCCCATTTCGTTGATGCGCTGGTTCTATCCCGACCGGGGGAACTTCATCGCCGTGGCGGGCAACTACGCGTCCCGGCATCTGGTCCGGCGCCTGTCCCGTCTCCTCTCGGCCCGCGGAGACCTGCCGGTGGAGCACATCGCCCTCCCCTTCGTTCCCGGCGTCGACCTCTCGGACAACTGGTCCTTCTGGCAGGAGGGATATCCGGCCCTGATGGTGACCGACACCGCCTTCTTCCGGAATCGGCACTACCACCGTTCCACGGACCTTCCCGAGACCTTGAACTACCGCTCCATGGAGCTTCTGGTGCGGGGAATGGCGGAGTCTCTGGTCCGAATCTGAAGAATCTCAGCCGGTGAGCCGCTCGGCGAGTCGGGCGATGCGCCTCCGGCATTCCCTCCGGGCCTCTTGGAGCCTGGACAGATCGGGCCCGTGGGTGCGAAGACAGTCCAGCACCACCTCTTCGGCCGCAACGAATTCCGGGCAGAGACGAGCCACTTCCGCGGCGATTTCGCCAGGTATGCTCGTCACGCCGTTGGCGTCGCCGTGGAGCAGATCGCCCGGGCGCACGGTGAGTCCGCCGACGTGCACCGGGACATCGACGTGGAGAGTGTGGCAATAGCCGTGGGAGCAGTTGGTGCCGCTGCTGAAGACGGGGAAGCCGATTCGCCGGACCTGGTCCAGGTCGCGGCCGGTCCCGCTGGTCACAAGCCCGACCGCGCCGAAGGTCTGGTAGGAGGTGCACATCACCTCGCCGAAGGTGGCCGCCGTCGACGGATCGTCCAGATCCTGAAACACGATGACGTGGGGTCCGGGGCGTTGCTTGAGAACGGAAAGTTGTTTCTCCATGGCGTCGTAGACGTCCGCTCCCTGTGGCGGCGCCGAGGAACGATAGGTGGCGGTGGTTGCGTACCCCACCATGGGGGGCATCTCGGGGAAGTGGGCCTTGATTCTCTGGTCCATGTAGCCGGAGGTCCTGGGACGCACGTCGAAGAGCTCGATCACGTTGCAGATGGTCGGGGTGTCAAATTGCCTCAGCGTCTCCAGGACGTCCTGCGGCAAGGGACTGGATTCGTTCATGTCTTCTCCTCGTCAGCGGTTTTTGCGTCGACTCGCAAGTTGCAGTCGATTCGGCCAAAAGGATACCTTACGAGGCTTGTCGGCATCGGCGGCCCACGGAGTCAGGGAGGACTAGAGGAGGTCATGAGAAAGAACGAAATTTTGCACAAACTGAGGCGGGGTGAGGCGGTCATGCTGGCCTGTCCCACTCCCTATCCTTCGCCCAAGCTCATCGAAATGATCGGGCTCATCGGATTCGACGGCGTCTGGATCGACATGGAGCATCAGGACTACGACTACGACCAGCTCTTCGCCATGGGGCTGGCCTGCCGGGCCTCCGGCATGGACCCGCTGGTCCGCATGAGGAAGGGTCCCTATTGGAGTTATTTCCGCTGCCTCGAGGCGGGGGCGAACGGCATCATGGTTCCCCACGTCTGCTCGGCGGCGGAGGCCCGGGACGTGGTTCGCAACAGCCGCTTTCATCCCCTGGGACAGCGGGGCATGGACGGCGTGGAGGTCGCCTCCAACTACGGCATGGAGGCGATGCCCGAATACATGGCGTCCGCCAACGAGGAGACCCTGGTCTCGATCCAGATCGAAGACAAGGAAGGAGTCGAGGCCGTCGATGAGATCCTGGCGGTTGAGGGACTGGACGGAGTCATGGTGGGGCCCGGCGATCTGTCCCAGAGCTATGGCGTCCCCACGCAGGGAGGGCACCCCCTCATCCTGCAGGCCGTGGACCGGGTCGCCGAGGCCTGCCGCCGTCACGGCAAATGGTGGGGCATTCCGGTGGCGAGTCCGGAGGCGGCGAAGCCTTACTACGAGAAGGGAGCCCGTTTCTTCGTCTGCGGGGCGGCCATCATCATTCTGCAGCGGGGATATCAGCAGATCTGGAAGGAGTTCACCGAGATCTTCCGTTCCTGACCGCTGAATCGATCCTGACCTCGGCCTGGAATGCCGTCGAAGTCGAGTTCCAATGCTGGTCCGGATGGTCGCGGCGCTTGCCGACAACGACCAATGAAAGGGAACGCAGTTCCTGTGCCGAACTTTGGGGATGCCCACCTCGCCGTCGGCTGGCAGCAGGGTCACGATCCGCGCAGGTCCGATGAGTTCCATAGATGAATCCGAAGGATTTGGCCTTGCACCGGTTCTGGGGGAAGGCGAGGCCATACGCCCCTGATTTTGGGCCGGCGTGGCATCCGCTGGTTTACCACTCCCTCGATGTGGCGGCTGTCGGAGAGACGCTGCTGACGAAGCACCGCGGTCTCGGTGAAAGCATAGGCCGTCTTCTGGGATGGCCACACCAGCAGATGGCCCAGCTCATTTGTTTTCTCCTCAGCCTTCATGACATCGGTAAGTTCGCGAAGAAGTTCCAGGCCAAAGCGCCCGACTTGTATCCGGACTGCTTCGGTGACGATCCGGCGAGTTTCCCGCAGCGTTACGACCACGGCGCCGGGGGCATGCGCCTGTTCGATGCCGGTCCCGACGCGTTCAGCCTGCCGGGTGGAGTCGGCCACAGAGTCTGGCGACCATTGATGTCGGCTGTGACCGGTCACCATGGAGAACCACCGCATGCGCGACTCGGTGAGAATCTGATCACCCTTCGAAGTGATTTCGGCCGCGCCGGAATCGAAGCCGCACACCGGTTCATCCTCCACGCGTTCACACTCTTTCCGCTCCCGTCAGACCTGCCCGCCCCCCGGCGCAGAAAGTGGCGGCGTGCGTCGCATGCCGTCGCCGGTCTGGCAGTACTGGCCGACTGGATCGGGTCGAACCAGAAATGGTTCCGGTACTGTGAACCCGTTCAGGACCTCGATACTTATTGGGACGTGGCGCAGGCGCGGGCCGAGCACGCGGTAGCCGAGGCAGGAGTGCTGCCGGCGCCCGTCGGCGCTCGGCTAAGGTATCCGGACCTGATCGGCGGCGACGTATCGCCGAGCCCAATGCAGAAGTGGGCGGAGACAACTGACCTGCCCGTCGGTCCGGCACTGTTCATGATCGAGGACGAGACCGGCAGTGGAAAGACCGAAGCCGCGCTGATGCTTGCCCACCGGTTGATGCGTTCCGGCCGGGCGGACGGCCTGTACGTGGCGCTGCCGACGATGGCGACGGCGAACGCAATGTTTGACCGGTTTGCGGCCGCGCATCGGCGTCTGTTCGCCGCGAACGCCCGGCCCTCCATTGCTCTCGCCCACGGCGCAAGCGGCCTGCACGAGGGCTTTCAGGATGCGATCGTGCAAGGCGGGTTGTCCGCAGTTCCCGATTCAAACGAGAAGGAATCGCACGACGATTCCGGCAGCACTGCATCGGCCGCCTGTGCGGCGTGGATCGCAGATGATCGCCGCCGGACGTTCCTGGCCGATGTCGGCGCCGGAACCATCGATCAGGCGCTGCTGTCGGTGCTTCCGAACCGCCACCAATCCCTGCGCTTGCTGGGTTTGATGCGCCGCGTGCTCATCCTCGACGAGGTGCACGCCTACGATGCCTACATGCGGCGCGAGATGGAGGTGCTGCTCGAATTCCAGGCGGGGCTCGGCGGCTCGGCAATCCTGCTGTCCGCCACGTTGCCACTGTCGACCCGGGAACGGCTGGCCAATGCTTTTTCCAAGGGGTTGGGCCGAGAATTGGGCGGTGGCGGTGCCAGCCAAGCGTACCCCCTCGCCACGGTGTGTGCCGCCGATGCACACTCAGCCGCGGCGGTGCCGGGGCAAACCGGGCGTGCGCGCTCGCTTCCGGTCCGGTTTCTCAGATCTACTGATGACGCCCTAAGAGAGATCGAGTATGCCGCCGGCGCCGGCAATGCCGTCCTCTACATTCGCAATACCGTGGACGATGCATTCGACGCTTACGCGGCGCTGAAGGCGCGCGGACTCGATCCCGACCTGTTCCATGCGCGGTTCGCGCTGGTCGACCGACTGGAAATCGAGCGGAACATCGTACGAACGTTCGGCAAGCACAGTACCGGAGTTGAACGGGCCGGCAAGGTGCTGGTCGCGACACAAGTGGTCGAGCAGTCGCTCGATCTGGACTTCGACGTACTGATCACCGATCTGGCTCCCATCGATCTGCTGATTCAGCGCGCGGGAAGGCTCTGGCGGCATCAGCGCAAAGAGCGCGCGGGCCGACCCGAGCTGGTTGTGGTGGGGCCGAAGCCGGCCGCGGATGCGGACGAGGAATGGTTCAAGCGCGCCTTTCCGCGGGCCTCGTACGTCTACCAGGACCACGCCCGCCTCTGGCTCACCTCCCGGACGCTGGAGGACGCCGGCTTTATCGAGAGCCCCGGCCGAATGAGGGCCCTCATCGAAGCCGTTTACGGCGACGATGCGGATGCGAATCTCCCGGCTGACTTGCAGGCCTGC
>JAPOYZ010000219.1 GCA_026706325.1 Candidatus Aminicenantota bacterium | reverse complement strand
CTTTCCCCGCGGCCGTCCCCGCCCGCACTCGCCCGTCTTGTCCCGGCCCCTCCTCTTGAGCAGACCAGCCGGGAGGGCGTCGAGGATCTTTTCTGGGCCGTCCTGACCAGCAAGGAATTCCTGTTCACTCACTGATCCACCGCGAGGTGGAAATCGACCATGGGCGTGCGTATTTACGGTTCGGTCTCTCTGGCGGGGAGCCTCCTCCTGGCCGCCCTGGTTTCGGGGAGCGCCGGAGGCCGGAGCCGACCGGAGGCGGCCGCCGCCGGCAAGATCCTGGCCCGCGAATGTTACTCCTGCCACAACCAGGTCAAGCGGGAGGGGGCCCTGAGCCTGCACACCTACCAGACCCTCATGAAGGGGGGAAACAACGGTCCCCCGCTGGTCCCGGGCAACAGCGACGAGAGCCGGCTGATCCAGATGGTGGAGGGCCTGCTGGAGCCCATCATGCCCGAGGACGGCTTCCTGGAAGACCAGGACATCGAGGCCCTTCGAACCTGGGTGGATGCCGGTGCTCCACCGTGGCAGGGCGATCTGGGAAGAATGCGCCTGGAGCGTCTGCCCGACATCCGTCCCACCGAAACCGTCCGGCCGGAGGTGGCGAGCCTGGCGTTCCATCCCCAGGGGACGATGGTCGCAGCGGGCAGCTACGAAGAGATCCGGCTTCTCCGGCCCGGGGGAGGAGTCGATGCCCGTCTGACCGGATTGGCCGAGACGGTGCGGTCCGTCGCCTTCAGCCCGGACGGTTCGCGGCTGGCCTCCGGGGCCGGAATGCCGTCCCGCTTCGGAGAAATCAAGATCTGGGATCCGGCCACGCGCCAGTTGGTCCGTAGCTGGGAGGGCCACACCGACTGCATCTACTCGGTGGCCTTCAGTCCCGACGGCTCGGTCCTGGCCACGGCCAGCTACGATCGGCTGGTCAAATTGTGGGAGGTGACGACGGGCCGGGAGATCCGAACCATCTCCGGGCACGTGGACGCGGTCTATTCGTTGGCCTTCAATGCGTCGGGCGACCGCCTGGCATCGGCCTCGGCCGACCGCACGGTCAAGGTCTGGGACGTCGCCAGCGGGCGGCAGTTGGGGACGCCGCTCTCGGGCGCGACGGCCGAGCTCTTCGCCATGGCGTTCTACCCGGGCGGTCGCAGGATCGCGGCCGCCGGCATGGACAAGATGATTCGGGTCTGGGACCTGGGCGAGGAGGGTGGCATCCTGGCGGTTTCTGTCTTTTCCCACGACGGACCGGTCGTCGACCTCTCCCTGACACCGGATGGGAACACCCTGATTTCGGCCGGAGCCGACGGACGGGTCAAATTTTGGGACGCGGGCTCCCTGGAGGAGAAGAAGGCCCTGCCGGCCCAGCCCGACACGGTCCTGGCGCTGGCCGTCAGCCCTTCCGGAGAGACTTTGGCCGTGGGCCGCTATGATGGGATGGTGGTCTTCGAGCCGATACCATAGACGAGCAAGCCGATGACAAAAAAAAGGTCGCTATTTCGGGGGGTTCTCATCGTTTCGCTGGCGGCGCCGCTGTTCGGCCAACACGCGCCGCCGACCCTGACCTCAACGGTTCCTCTGGGTGGTCAGCGGGGAACCAGCGTCACGCTCCTCCTGGATGGGACCAATCTGGGAGAGGTCCGGCGGATCCTCTTCGATCACGAGGGTCTGGAGGCCGTCATCGAGAAGCAGCAGGAATTGCCCAACCCGCGAAAGATGGAGGAGGGGCAGACCCGGGCCCTGATCCTGGACGGAGCCACGCGGAACCGCCTCTGGGTGCGGGTTGACGTCGGCGAGTCCGTTCCGGCCGATCTGTATCACTTCCGGGTATGGACGCCACTGGGGGTGAGCAATCCGCTACCCTTCGCCGTGGGAGCCTTTCCCGAAGTGGAGGAGACCCAGTTCAACGACACTCCCCGCAAGGCGCAGCCGGTGACTCTGCCGGTGACCGTCCGGGGCGACATCTCCAGCACCGGTGACGCGGATCACTTTCGATTTCGAGCGCGGAAAGGGCAGCACCTGGCTTTTCGCGTCATCTCCTCGCCCTTGGGGTCGATTCTGAATGCCGAACTCCAGCTCATGGAAGGATCGGGGAAAAGGGTGAGCGGATGTGTTTCACGATCCGGACAGGCGGCCTTTCTCAGCTGCGAGATCCCGGAACGCGGGATCTATGTCGTTCGGATCGCCGACAAGAACCGGGTCGGCGCCATGAGCGGTTACGAGTACCGGCTCGAAGCGGGTGAGTTCCCGCTGTTGGAAGGCGTGTTCCCGCTGGGAGTTCAAGCGGGACGGGAGACCCGGCTCAAGGCTTGGGGCGCCAACCTGCGGGACGCCGGCACCGTCGCCTTCACGGCTCTCGAAGAACAGGCGGGACGGGTCGTTCCGCTGGCCGTTCCTCCCGCCTCCAACCGGATTCCTTTGGCCGTCGGGGTTCACCCTGAAACGCTGGAATTGGAGCCCAACGACACTCGGGAGACGGCCCAGCAAGTGAGCTGGCCCGTTACCCTGAACGGACACGTCAACTCCCTGGCCGACGGCTCTGCTGGGTCCGGTCCGGATCAGGATCTGTTTCGATTCGAGGCTCGTAAGGGACAGGTCCTGGTGTTGGAGGTGGAAGCCTCCAGACTGGGCTCCTCCCTGGACTCCCTGGTGGAGATCCGGGATGCGGAGGGCCGGCCGGTCCGACGCGCGGAAGTCCGCTGCCTGGCGCAGACCGAGGTCGTGCTCAGCAATCGCGGCTCGATCCAAGGGTCGATGCGCCTGGGCTCGACGGAGGATCTGGGGCTGGACGACTATCTCATGGTCGGCTCGGAGATCGTTCAGATCAAGGCGATGCCGAGGGGTCCGGACGACGACACCCGGTTCAAGTCGATTCGGGGCGTCCGCCAAGCCCTGTTCGGGACCACGGCCGAGGGCCACGCCGTGGGAGATCCGGTTTACAAGGTTCGCCTGTTTCCCCCGGGCACCCGCTTCAGCGCCAACGGAATGCCCGTGTTTCATCTCAACTACCGCAACGATGACGGAGGGCCCGGATACGGACGCGACTCCAATCTGGAGTTCACGGCGCCTGACGACGGAGCCTACCTGGTGGCGCTGCGGGATTCTCGTGGCCAGGACGGGGCGGACCACCCCTACCGGCTGACGATCCGCGAGCCGAGTCCCGATTTTCGTCTGGAGATGCCCTCGCGCCGCTCGGGCCGCATTCTGAGCAACACCGGCGATTCGACCCACTTCAACCTGCCGGTCGGGGGACGTCTCACCGTGGATGTGGCGGTCTACCGGGTGGACGGATTCGACGGGGAAGTCCGGGTGGAGATAGAGAATCTTCCCCCGGGCGTCAGCGCCGGGAACGCGGTGGTCCCGGCGGGCGCCGACTCCACCGTGATCCTCCTCGAGGCGTCGCGCGAGGCCTCGTTCGCTCCGACACTGGTGAGGATTACAGGCCGGGCCGAGGTGAACGGCCGGGAGTTGGTCCGTACCTTGGAGAACGATCCCGGAATCCTCCTTGCTCTCAACACGGTCTCCGATCTCACTGTCGCCGTCGACCGTCAGGAGGTTCGTCTGGAGCCCGGGAAGGAGGCGCGCATCCGCGTTGACATCGACCGCCTCGGCCAGTTTCAGGGCCGGGTCCCGGTGAACGTTCGCAACCTCCCTTACGGCGTCCGGGTAATGAACGTGGGGCTCAACGGCATTTTGGTGACGAAGGAGGAGAGCAGCCGTGTCTTCACTCTCTACGCCGAACCCTGGGTGAAACCCCTGGTCCAGCCCATCTATGTGGTGGCTCGAGTCGAGACGAACTCACCCAATCCTCTGGAGCACGCGGCGGCAGCGGTCCAGCTCCAGGTCGCCGGCAACCCGGCGGCGGACCGATCACCGGCAAGCGGGGAAAAGCGTTGAAACCTTATCGATTCCGTCGATCGCAGGAACTGTACCAGGAGGCCTGCAAGGTTCTGGCCGGGGGCGTCAGCAGCCATTTTCGGACCCTGGGACGTCCCCATCCCATGTTCTTCTCCGAAGGGCGGGGAGCCCGGGTCCGGGACGTGGACGGCAACGAGTACATCGACTTCACCCTGAGCCAGGGACCCATGCTGCTGGGACATTCCCACCCGGAAGTCCTGGAGCGGGTCCGGGTCGAGCAGTCCAGGGGACAGCTTTTTGCGGCCCAGAGCGAGCTTGAGATCGAACTGGCACGGCTCTTGACCCGGGTTCTGCCCGGTGTGGACCTGGTGCGGTTCTCCAACAGCGGGTCCGACGCGGCCCATGCGGCCTTTCGCATGGCCCGGGCCCTGACCGGAAAGCGGAAGATCCTCAAGTTCGAGGGCCACTACCACGGATGGTTCGACGACATCTTCCTGGACGTCAAGCCGGCGGAGGACGGTTCGGGATACCGGACCTCTCTTCTCACCGGAGGGCAACCCGACTCGGTTCTGGATCAGGTCATCGTCCTGCCCTGGAACGATCTGGAGGTGATCCGGGAGACCTTGGAGCGGGATCCCGAGATCGCCGCCGTGGTCACCGAGCCCATCATGTGCAACAACAGTTGCATCGTCCCGGAGCCCGGTTTTTTGGAGGGACTTCGGGAACTCTGCACCCGGCACGGTGTGGTGCTCATCTTCGACGAGGTCATCACCGGTTTCCGTGTTGCCCTGGGAGGGGCACAGGAACTGCTGGGAGTCCAGGCCGACCTGTCGATCTACGGAAAGGCCATGGCCAGCGGCTTTCCCCTCAGCCTGATCGCCGGAAGACGATCCTTCATGGAATGCCTGGCGGACGGCCGGGTGATCCACGCGGGGACCATGAACGCGAATATCCCCGTGCTGGCGGCTTCTCTGGCCTCGGTCGAGGTCCTGAGGCGGGAGCGGAGCGAGTTGTACCCGAGAATCACCCGGCTGGGACGCCGTCTCATGGAGGGCCTTCAGGCCCGGGCCCGCGCTCGAGGCCTCCCCTTGCTGGTCCAAGGACTCGGGCCCGTGTTTCACACCGGGTTTTCGACCCGGGAATCGATCCGGAACTACCGTCAGTGCGCCGGCTACGACGCGGGACTGATGGATGAGTTCGCTTACGGCCTGCTCCGAAGAGGGGTTCGGATCATCGGAAGGGGGCTCTGGTTCGTCTCGGCTGCCCTCACCGGGGACGACGTGGAAACGGTGTTGGAGACGGCGGAAGAGGTCTTCGAGGAGATGACGAGGAGGTGAAATGCCGGAGCGGGTCGTCACCCGGCTCCGAATTCAGGCCGATTCTGGTCTTTCCGTATGGACTGTGCTAAAAATGACACATATTTCCCACCAGGAGGGACACGATGCGCGGTTTTAAGATCATCTTGATGTCTTTGGTCATTCTCTCGATCCCGGCTTGCTCCGGGCCGGCTGGAGGAGATGTCGCCAAGGCCCCGGAAGAAAAGCCCGAGCCGCCACCTCCGGCAGGGGATCCGGTGGTGACGATCCAGACCATCAAGGGGGACATCGTCATCCGATTGCGTCCCGATCTTGCGCCCAATACCGCGGAACGGTTCAAGATCATGGCGATGGCGGGATTCTACAACCGCTCCACCTTTCACTACGTGAGCCGGGGCTTCATCCAGGGAGGAGATCCGTTCTCCAAGGACAACGATCCCTACAACGATGGCAAGGGCAACGCCGCCGAGTGGATCAACGCGGAGTTCCAAGAGGATTACGACGTGGGGCGCGGGGCCGTGGGCATGATGCGGAAGGACACTCAACCCGACTCGTCGAGTTGTCAGTTCTTCATCGTCCTTCGCCGCAAGAGTGAGTGGGACGGCAAGTACAACATCTTCGGCGAAGTGATCGAAGGGATGGAGGTGGCCGACGCCATCGGAGACTCTCCCATCGTCAAGAACGACCGGAAGTTGAACAACTATCCGACCGCCAAGATGACCATCAAGCGGATGAGAGTCGACTACCGGGAGTTCCCGGAAGAGACGGCCACGGAAGCCAGCGCGGGATAGCCGGGCGTCCTGATCGAAACGGGTCAATTGGTCCCACCGAAGCTGCAGATCGGCCGGCCCGGGAACGGACTGGCTGGAAGGTCTTTTCCTGCACGGCTGGGTTGATTTCCGCCTGAGTCCCGGATCCAGATACAAATCCCAACTCTTCGGAATTTCTTCCGGCTGCCTCTCTCCGCGAGGTTGCCGCAGTCGGATCTCCGTCCGCTTCGATTTGACATTGTTTCGGGGGGTTTCGTACCTTGACACGCTATTGAACGGGTTCCGTGCCGGTGAGACTGCGGAAACCGGATCCGGGGCGGGAGCGGGAAGGAAGAGGAGCACGAATGAGCTTGTCAGGCAAAGTCGCCCTGGTCACGGGCGCCAATCGGGGAATCGGACGAGGTTGCGCTCTGGAGATGGCCCGCCGGGGGGCGGACATTGCCGTCAACTACCGGAGCCACGGCGACGAGGCGGAAGAGGTCGCGGGCGAGGTGCGATCCCTGGGCCGGCGGGCCATCGTCCTGCAGGCGGACGTGTCGGACCGCCAACAGGATCGGGAACTGGTCTCCGCCACCGTGGAGCAACTGGGACGGCTCGACATCCTGGTGGCCAACGCCGCGGTCAGCAGGCGCAAACCATTCGTGGATCTGAGCGTCGCGGACATGCAGTTGACTCTGGGTGTCTGCCTTTGGGGCGTGATCCATTGCTGTCAGTTTGCAGCCCGCCAGATGTTGTCGCAGGGCCAAGGCGGAAACATCGTCATCATCAGCTCGGTCCATGCCTATCTCCCCATCGTGAATTCCATTCCCTACAACATCGCCAAAGCCGGCATCAATCACATGGGCCGGACCCTGGCCATGGAGCTGGTGAAGGACGAGATCAGGGTCAATATAGTGGAACCGGGGTGGATCGACACGCCTGGAGAACGCAAGTACGCCACCGAAGAACAGATCAGGGAAGCGGGGAAGAAACTTCCCATGGGGCGCCTCGGGACCATCGAAGAAATCGGCAAGGGGGTCGCCTACCTGGTCAGTGATGACGCCAGCTACGTGACCGGTTCGATCCTCCGGATCGACGGAGGATTCGTGCTGCCCCGTCCCTGATCGGAATCCAGCTACGCTATGACGCCAGCGGCAGCCCAACGCCATCATTCAGCCGGCAAAAGAACACTCTTCCCTCGCCTCAGACCTGGACGACGGGATTCTCCAGGATTCCGATGTCTTCGATTTCGATTCTGACCCGGTCTCCCGGCTGAAGCGAGAACTCCTGATGCGGAACGATTCCGGTTCCCGTCAGGACCACCGTCCCGTCCGGGACCGTGTTGTGCCGGGTGAGGAATCCGGCCAGTTCTTCGCAGGTTCTGACCATCCGGGAGGTGGAAGTCTCCCCCGAAAATACCCGGTCGCCGTCGCGGAATATTTCGCAGCTTACGGCCAGGTTGTGGGGATCGGCAACGGACCCGGCGCTCACGATGCAGGGGCCGATGGAGCAGCATCGGCGGTAGATCTTGGCTTGGGGGAGGTAGAGCGGGTTGGCTCCCTCGATGGAACGGCTACTCACGTCGTTGCCCGCCGTGAAGCCGGTGATTCGTCCGTCATGGAGGATGAAGGCCAACTCGGCTTCCGGCACGTCCCAGCCGGAGTCCCCGCGAACACCGACGGCCTCTCCGGGGCCGACGCAACGGGCCGGGGTCGCCTTGAGAAAAATCTCGGGTCGTTCGGCCCGGTAGACCTTGGCGTAGGGATCGGGGGTTTCGCTTTCCCGCTCCCGCTCGTCCCGGCTCTTGCGATAGGTGACACCGGCCGCCCAGACTTCGGGTGGCACGAGTGGACGGCCGAGTTGCAGGCCCTGGCCGATCAGCTCCGCGGACGAAACTCGCCGGTCGCCGTTCCGCAGCAGGTTTCCCACCAGGCCGTCCACGCTTTGGCCCATCAGGCGGGCCCAGCGGACCAGATCGGTGAAGCCTTCAACGGGAGCATCGCGGGTCAGATCGAACAGTCCGCCCGTTTCGTCTTGCACGATGAGATGGGCATCGCCCTGTGCGTTCCGGTAGCGGAAATACTTCATGGAGTCCTCCAACGGTTTGTCAAGAGTCTAATCTCACACGTTGCCGGACCGGTTCGCAACTGGACTTTTCGCGGGTACTTGTTGGACCATACCGGCGGTGCCGGGATCCGGCGTGCGGACCGGGCGGCCGTTGGTGGGGCGAGTCCGTCCCCGAGGGTATCGAGATGAGCGCATCGCAGGAATGGTTTGACGAGCAGAGCAGGGAACTGGTTCACCTGGAGAGCATTCTGGAGATGCTCGGATGGGACCAGGAGACCACCATGCCTTCGAGCGGAGCCGGTCCCCGGGCGCAGCAGAGTGCCTCTCTGGCGGCCCTGTATCACCAGAGGCTCACCCGTCCCCGCTGGTCGGCAGTTCTGAACGAACTCGAAGCCACGGAACTTGGCGAATGGACAGGGGCGGCCGTCCGGGAGATGAGGCGGAGACACGACCGCGCGACGCGCATCCCCGAGTCTCTGGTCCGGGAAATGGCGGAAACGACATCGCTGGGGTACGAGGCCTGGGTCGCGGCCCGGAAGGACTCCGATTTCGAGGGTTTCCGGCCCTGGCTGGAGAGAATTCTGCATCTCAAGCGGCAGGAGGCCACCTGTCTGGCCACCGGCGACTGCCTCTATGACGCACTGCTGGACGACTACGAACCGGGCATGACCACCCGCCAGTTGGATCCGCTTTTTTCCTTGCTGCGGCCGGAGTTGACGCGGTTGCTGGGGAAGATCCAGGGAGCCGCGCATCAGCCTCCGGCGGACCTGCTGAAGGGAAACTACCCCAGGGCCGCGCAGGAGGCATTCGGACGAAGCGTCCTGGGAGCCATTGGATTCGATTGGAAGGCGGGCCGCCTGGACGTGTCCCCGCATCCGTTCTGCTGCGGCTTTTCTCCTCTGGACGTGCGCATCACGACCCGGTATGGGGAAGACAGCTTCGTCTCCTCCTTCTTCGGCATCGTTCACGAGGGCGGCCATGCCCTCTACGAACAGGGGTTGGGCGGCAAGAAGTATGGGTCTCCCGCCTGTCAATCCATCTCTCTGGGCATACACGAGTCCCAGTCCCGGCTCTGGGAGAACCAGGTGGCCCGAAGCCTTCCTTTTTGGGAGTACTGGTATCCGCGACTCCGCAAAGCCTTTCCCGGGCAACTGGACACGGTGCCGCTGGAGTCCTTCCTGAGGGGAGTCAATCGCGTCGAGGCCAGCCTGATCCGGGTCGAAGCCGACGAGGTGACCTACGGGTTGCACATCATCTTGCGTTACGAATTGGAAAAGGCCCTTCTGGACCAGGATCTGCCGGTTTCGGACCTGGAGGGGATCTGGGTCGAACGGATGCGGCAGTACCTGGGAGTGGTGCCCGGAAACGCTGCCGACGGAGTGCTCCAGGACACTCACTGGTCGCAGGGCCTCGTGGGCTATTTCCCCACTTACCTGCTGGGAAACCTGTACGCATCGCAGATCCATGCCAGCGCCCGCCAGGTTTTTCCCGATCTGGACGCGCAGTTCTCCGCCGGCCAGTACCTTCCCTTGAGGGAATGGCTGCGGGAGCGGATCCACCGGAAGGGGAGAACCCGAACCGCAGGGGAGTTGATTCTGGAGATCAGCGGAGAACCCCTGGATTCCCGTTACCTGCTGAGCTATCTGGAGGGGAAGTTTTCTCGGCTGTACCAACTCGACGGCTGATCCCCGAGGAAGGTAACCCATGGACAGAGAGGAGCTCAGACGGCGCCTGGCGGCCATCGTGGGAGAGGACAAGGTCCAGTCCCACCCCTCCGAACTGGTGGTCTACGAGTGCGACGCGCTGATCTTTCACCGTCGTCCGCCCGATTTCGTGGTCTATCCGTCTACGGCCCGGCAGATCCAGGAGATCGTTCGGCTCGCCTATGCCAACGACGTTCCCTACCTTCCACGGGGCGCCGGAACCAGTCTCAGCGGCGGCGCTGTTCCCATCAGCGGCGGAATTCTGGTCCAGCTCTCCCATCTGAACCGGATCCTCGAGGTCAACGCCCGGGAGCGTTATGCCGTGGTGGAACCCGGCGTCGTCAATCTGGAGCTCTCGGAACAGGTCAAGCCGAAGGGTCTCTATTTCGCGCCCGACCCGTCCAGCCAGAGCACCTGCACCGTCGGCGGAAACATCGGCGCCAATGCCGGAGGGCCGCACTGCCTCAAATATGGCACCACGGTTCTGCATGTCCTGGCCGCCGAGGTGGTGACCCCCGAGGGAGACCTGGTGCAGTTGGGGAGTCCTCAGGGTGAGAACGCCGGCTTCGACTTGACGGGACTGTTCACCGGAAGCGAAGGGACCCTGGGAATTCTGACCAAGGCCTGGGTCCGGCTGCTGCCACTTCCGGAGCAGGTCAAAACCTTCCTGGCCGACTTCACCAGCATGGCGGACGCCACCCGGTCGGTGAGCGGCATCATCGCCCGGGGCATCATCCCGGCCGCCATGGAGATCATCGACCAGTTGACGATCCAGGCCGTGGAAGACTCACACTATGCCGCCGGGTATCCCACCGATGCGGCGGCCGTGCTGTTGGTGGAACTGGACGGGCTGGGGTGCGAGATCGAGGACACCGAGGGTCTCATCGACCGGATCCTCAGGAACAATGGTGCTCGAGAGGTTCTGGTGGCTCGCGACGAGGCGCAGCGGGCCAAGCTCTGGGCCGGCCGGAAGAAAGCCTACGGCGCCTTTGGGCGGCTGGCCAGGAACTTCTATCTCCAGGACACGGTGGTTCCCCGGACCCGCCTGACCGAAGTGTTGGAGGAGATTTACGCCATCGCCGACAA
>JAPOYZ010000020.1 GCA_026706325.1 Candidatus Aminicenantota bacterium | reverse complement strand
TGCCGGACCAGCATCGTCTGGAAGAAGCTCCACGCGTAGACCGTGCCGAAACAGATCTGAAGAGTCGTGCAGATGAGCGCGATGACGGCTCGCGGTACCCGAATCAACTAGTCGTCCTTTCCCGGCGACGCCCCCGACGCTTCAGAATCGGAGCCGCGATCGGAAACGTACTGAAAGAGGCGAGCCAGGTCTCCGACTTCATCATCGCGGGCGAGGAGCTCGTCGTCCCTTGCCGAGTCCGTGTCCCGGTTGCCCGCCAGGTCGACGGCATACGCCAGGAGTCCACCCAGCGGTTTTGCCGCCAGGTTCACGAACCAGATCGACGCCAGAATGCCGACCACGAGAAAGATGCAGATAAGGATGACCTGCTGGCCGATAGCCCGCTGGATCTTGAGGGCAACCAGGTCCAGATCCATCCCCACGTGGACGGTGCCGGCGACGCCGGCCAGGATGGGGCTGCCCACTTCAACGAAGTCGCCCATCCCGGGAATGCTCCGTTCCACCGGCTCGGTGCTGGACGGATCACTGGCCAGGACCTGTTCGGGAATCCCCGGGACGAAGGTGTGAGCCAGGTATTCGCCCGACTCGCTCGTGATGTAGATGTAGCGGATTCCCTGGATCTCCACGAACTGATCGATCATCGACTGCAGCGTCGCCAGATTCCGGTTCAGCAGGATGTCCACGCTGGCATCGGCGATGGTCTTGGCGATATTCCTGGTATTGGTCTCGTATTCGGCCGACAACTGGGTGTCGACGGTGTAGATGCACAGAATCGACGTCGACAGGACGATCAGTCCGAAGAGGGCGAAAATGCCGAACCGGGTTTTCTGGAAGAGTTTCTGTATCTTCATTTCAGGAGACCCAACCTTGCCAATCGTCCAGGGTCACGAAGCGGCCGCCTTCGACGACGGTGTAATAGACCATCTGAAGCCCCTGCCGGCGGTCGGGGCCGAATGAGACCGGTTCCCCGATTCCGAGGTCGTAGTTCCGCACCGAGAAGACCGCCTTCTCCAGTTTCGCCCGATCGTGCCCGCCTCCCATGCGCCGAAGAATCTCCGCCATCAGCTTGGCGTCCAGGAATCCCTCCAGACTGACAAAGCTCTGGGGGAACGGACTGTAGGGTTCCTTGACCAGTTCCTCGGGAACGGCTGGGTCGTAACGCTCCATCAACTGCCGGTACTCCCGCACCGCCGGAATGGAGGTATTCTCATAGCTGGGTACAACTTGCGAGTTGACCAGAAAACGGGTGTATTTCTCTGCGTCGTCGCGGCCCTCGGTGAGCAGTTGGAGGAGGTTCTCGCTCCCCACGAACGAGAGGTTGGCGATGGGAATCTGAAGCCCCAGGTCCACGGCATCGCGCGCGAAAGCGGCGCACGCGGCGTACGAACCGATGCAGATCACGGCGTCGGGAGAAGCCGCCTGGAGAATTTCGACCTGTGCCCTCATGGTCCCGGTGAACCGTTGCCCGCGGCGGTACGTGGCCTCGCCGGCCAGTCTCCCGCCGTGGACCGCCAGGGCCGCGCGGACGCCCGCCCAGCCGCTCCTGCCATAGGCGTCGGCCTGGTAGAACACGGCGATGCGCTTCTTGCCGACGCGAAGAAAGTTGTCGACCAGGCCGGCGGTCTCCTGCCGGTAGGACGCCCGGAGGTTGAAGGCGAAGTTGCCGTAGGGCGGTTCCCTCTGGGGTTGGGCTCCGGTGAAGGGAAAAAAGAGAAAGACCTTCTCGTCCTGGAACTTCTTGAGCAGGGGCAGTACCCGCGTCACCGTCGGTGTCCCCACGTAGCCGAACAGGAGGAAGACCCGGTCCTCCAACATGAGCTTCATGGTGTTCCGAACGCACGGGTCCGGCTGATAGCCGTCGTCGTAGAGCTTCAGAAGGATCTGGCAGCCGTTGACGCCGCCATTTTCGTTGACGTGGTTGAAGTAGGCCTTGGCTCCCCGGTAGAGCTCGCTGCCCAAGCCTCGGGAGGGGCCGGAAAAGGCGGCGGACATGCCCAGCACGATCTCCTTCCGAGGTGGGCCGGGATGTGAATCCGGATGCGTCCGTTGGGCGGCCGCGGCCGGCTTGGACAATTGGACGGGTGTGGCCCCGGCCCTCCGGCGACTGGTCCACGTCGTCGCCGCAAGACCCGCGAGCCCGCGAGTCAACAGCGATCGCCGCGTCATGGCCGGAGTTGGTCGTCCCTGCATGGGATTGTCGCTCTCCAGTTCCAGGATACCTGCTTTTCGCCTTCTTCGTGGTATGGGAATGGAGCGGGGAAAGATCACTGGCAGAGGTGGACCTTGATAGAACCGGAGGATTTGTTCGCGGCGACGCGAAAGGCCTCTTCGACGGCTTCCAAAGGAAACCGGTGGGTGACGAGACGGGTGGCATCCACCCGGCCGCTGGCCATCAGGTCGATGGCCGCGCCGAAGTCGGTGTCCAATCCGGTCGAAGCGTAACAGTGGGACCCGGTCACGACCGCCTCCGATTCCAGAACCCGGCCCAGGTCCACCTTGACCGGTTCCGGATAGCCGGCCACCAGGACCACGGTGCCGCGGGGCCGGACAATCCGAAGGGCGAGGTCGAAATTGCCGCCTCCTCCCACCGTTTCGATCACCGCGTCCGCCCGCGGACCCTGGTCCAGGCCGCTCACCCAGTCCTCAAGGTCGCTCTCACCCAGCACGAACACGTGGTCGGCGCCCAGACTCCGGGCCATCCGGGCCTGGTGCGGGTACTTGACGGTGATCCAGGTCTCCCGGACGTTGGCCGCCTTGGCCGCCGCCAGGCAGAACTGGCCAATGGTTCCACCGCCCAGGATCGCGACCCGATCCCGCCAGGTCGCGCCGGCCTGGCCCACCGCCCGGCAACCGACCGCCAGGGGTTCGACCAGGGCTCCTTCTTCGAAGCTCAGGTTCGCAGGGAGACGGAAGAGAGCCGAGGCGTGAGCGGTCGTGAACTCGGCAAAACCTCCGTGCGTATCCTGCGAAACCCACTGGCGCTCCCGGCAGTGGTTGTAGTGGCCGCTCCGGCAGAAGCGGCAGCGGCCGCAGTGGGAGAAGCACTCGATGGCGACCCGGTCTCCCGGCTCGAATCCCGTGACCCCCTCCCCCAGCTCCACCACCACGCCGGAGGTCTCGTGCCCCAGCGCCAAAGACTTTGGCTGGGGCCAGTGGCCCCGGTAGACGTGAAGGTCGCTTCCGCAGATGCCGGTCTGCCGGGTATCGATGGTGACGTATCCGGGCGGAGGCGGAAGCCGCTCCACTTGCTGCAGACCGATTCGCCCGATTCCGCGATAGATGGCGGCTTTCATGACCTCGGTGGAGCGGCCGGAGCCGGTGAAGACGGGGAAGACGGGGAAGACAAGAGGTGGGTCCTGTTTAACCTATTAACTTCTCGATCACGTTGCCGGCGACGTCGGTGAGGCGGAACTCCCGGCCCTGGAAACGGAAGGTGAGCCGGGTGTGATCCAGTCCCAGCAGGTGAAGGATGGTGGCGTGGATGTCGTGGACGTGGACCGGGTCCTCCACCGGAGAGAAACCCAGGTCGTCCGTCTTTCCGATCGTCTGGCCGGGCCGGATTCCGCCCCCGGCGAACCACATGGTGTAGGCGTCGATGTGGTGGTTGCGGCCGATGGAGTCCCGTTTCTCCCCCATGGGAGTCCGGCCGAACTCTCCTCCCCAGACCACCAGGGTGGAGTCCAGGAGTCCCCGTTGCTTCAGGTCCCGGACCAGGGCCGCCGAGGGGCGGTCGGTCTCCCTGGTGACCTTGTCCAGCCCCTCCTGAAGGTTCACGTGGGCGTTTCCGTGATGGTCCCATTCGGCGTGATAGAGCTGGACGAAACGGACCCCGCGCTCCACCAGGCGCCGGGCCAGCAGGCAGTTGTTGGCGAACGACCGGGCTCCCGGCTCGGCGCCGTACATGTCCAGGGTCTTCCGGGTCTCGCTGGAGAAGTCGATGAGCTCGGGACCGCTGGTCTGCATCCGGTAGGCCATTTCGTAGGAGGCGATCCGGGTGGCGATCTCGGGGTCCCCGGTCTCGGCCAACCGGGCCAGGTTCAGGTTGCGGATCGCCTCCACGCGGCTGGACTGCCGCTGCCGGCTCATGCCGGCGGGACTGGCCAGGTTCAGGATGGGGTCGCCACTGCTGAAGAAGGGGATCCCCTGGTAGATGGTGGGGAGGAAGCCGCTCTCCCAGTTGGAGATGCCGGCTCGGGGGCCTTGCCGGCCGGACTGGAGGACCACGAAGGCGGGCAGGTCCTGGGACTCGGTCCCCAGACCGTAGCTGACCCAGGAACCCATGCTGGGCTTCCCGGGCCGCGGCGAACCGGTGTTGCTGAAGATCTGCGCCGGCCCGTGGTTGAAGTTGTCGGTGGAGACGGTGGAGACGAACGCCAGGTCGTCGACGATGGACGCGGTGTGCGGAAGGCATTCGGAGAGAGTCTTCCCCGATTGCCCGTATCGTTCGAACTCCCGTTCCGAACCCAGAAGCCGCGGCTTCTCCTTGGTGAAGAAGTCCATGAAGGCGAAGCGCTTGTCCTTCACGAAGGAATCGGGAATCGGTTGGCCGTCGAGTTCCTGAAGCTTCGGCTTGTGGTCGAAGAGATCCAGTTGGCTGGGCCCTCCCACCATGTAGAGATAGATGACGTTTCGGATTTTGGCAGGAAAATGGGGGTCCCGGGCCGCCAAGGGGTTCACCAGGTCCGGCTTCCGGGCCAGAAGCCGGCCGTCGCTGAGCAGGGAGGCCAGCGCAACCTGTCCCAATCCGAGGGAGCAGCGGCTGAAGAAATGTCGCCGGGTCTCCGAAAGAAGCCAGGGTTGGTAGCTCTGCATGGGGTTCACTCCCGGGTGATGAACTCGTCCAGGTTCAGGAGCACGCTGGAGAGTAGGGTCCAGGCCGCGAGTTCCTTCGGATCCTCGTCCTCGGAATCAAGCGAAAGCAAGGATCGGGCTTCCCGCGGGTGCCGTGTCAGATCGTTCCTCTGGCGATCCAGAAAGCGTTTCAACTGAATGGTCTCCTCCGCGCTGGGCTGCCTCGACAGGCACACGCGGAAGGTGTAGCCGATGCGCTCCGAGTCCTGGTCCGGACCCTCCCGGAGCACCCGGCGGGCGAGACCCTGGGCGAACTCGAAAAAGGCCTCGTCGTTGAGCAGGGTCAATGCCTGCAGGGGCGAGGTGGAGCGGCTTCGCCGGGTGCAGGTGGTGATCCCGTTGGGACTGTCGAAGACCATCAGGGCCGGGTGGGGAGTGGAGCGCCAGAAATGGGTGTAGAGGCCCCGGCGGTATCGATCTTCACCCTGGCTGGCGACCCAATCTCGTTTGGAATGTCCCAGACGGCTGCTCCCCTGAGGTTGGGGAGGAAAGACGGGCGGCCCGCCGATGGCCCGGTTCCAGAGTCCGCTGGCAGACAGGCAGACGTCTCGCACCACCTCCGACTCCAGCCGCAGACGGTGCTGCCGCGCCAACAACCGGTTGTCCGGGTCCAGCTTGGAGGCGTCCTCTCGATGGCGGGACGACTGACGGTAGGTGGCCGAGGTGACGATCAGGCGGTGCATCGCCTTCAGGCTCCAGCGCTGGCGTATCAATTCGGAGGCCAGCCAGTCCAGAAGAGCCGGATGGGACGGCTGGGCGCCCTGGATTCCGAAGTCGTTCTCGGTCTCCACCAGTCCGGTGCCGAAGTACCGTTGCCAAATCCGGTTCACGGTGACTCTGGCCGTGAGGGGATGGCCCGGGTCCACCAGCCATCGAGCCAGATCCAGACGGTCGGGCCGGGACCGGGCGTCCAGCGGAGGCAGGACGGCGGGCACGTCCGGCCGGACCGGATCTCCCCGGCGGGTAAACTCGCCGCCCAGATGGACGTAGGCCTCCCGGGGCTCCGGCAGTTCTTTCATCACCAGGGTGCTGGGGAGCTTCGGTTCAGCCTGCTTCAGAGAGTCGATGCCGGCCTTTCGGGTGGAGAAGCCCAGATCCTGCTCCTTGTAGAGCAGATGCAGGGTCTTGAGCTGGATCTCGTTCCGCTCTTCGGCCGGGAGCGCCAGTATCCTCCGGACCTCGAGAGGAAACTCCCGCAGCCGCTCCGGTTCCAGTTCCTTTTCCCAATGGGGCAAGCGGTCCAGAAGGTCCTTCTCGTAGGCCTTCAGCTCCTCCTCCAGGAGCGCCAACTGGTTCCGGATGATGTCGCGGCGGGCGAACTCCCGGTCGGTCCCGAACTCCAGAAAGGGCCAATGCCGCGGCCGGTCCGTCTTTTCCAGTTCGCGGCTCCTCTCCTCGATGTTGTTGAAGAAGGAATAGAGCTGGAAGAATTCCTTCTGGGAGACCGGATCGTACTTGTGATCATGGCAGCGGGCGCAGCCGACGGTCAGGCCCAGAAAGGCGGCCCCGGTGGTCTCGACCCGGTCCACGACCCGCTCGACCCGATACTGCTCCACGTCAATGCCCCCCTCCTGGTTCAGGAGGGTGTTGCGGTGGAATCCGGTGGCGACGATCTGCTCTTTGGATGCCTCCGGAACCAGGTCGCCCGCCAACTGCTGGATGGCGAACCGGTCGAACGGCAGGTCCCGGTTCAGGGAGCGGATCACCCAGTCGCGGTACATCCAGATCTGGCGGGGTCCGTCGGAGAACCCGTCCGAGTCGGCATAGCGGGCCACGTCCAGCCAATGCCGGCCCCAGCGTTCTCCGTAGTGGGGCGAAGCCAGCAGGCGCTCCACGAGCCGTTCGTAGGCGCCGGGGCGGGTGTCCGCCAGGAATCGGCCGACGGCGTCCGGCGAGGGGGGCAGGCCAAGGAGATCCAGGCTGAGACGGCGCAGCAGCGTGATCCGGGAGGCTTCGGGTGACGGTTCCAGTCCCTCCTCCTCCTCCAACCGCTGCAAGATGAAATTGTCGACGGGTGTGCGGACCCAAACCGCGTCGGAAACCTGAGGCGGAGCGGGACGCCGGACGGGTTGAAAGGACCAGTGGCCGCCTTGGCCGGAATCGCCCGACTCGTCCCACGGAGCCCCCAATGCCACCCATCGGCGCAGTGCGTCGATCTCGGCGTCGGGCAGCTTTCCGCCCGGAGGCATGTTCAGATCGGACGAATGGGCCAGCGCCAGGATCAGCCGGCTCTGCTCCGAGTCTCCCGGCACCACGGCGGGACCCCGGCTTCCCCCCGTGAGGATCTCCGCGCGGCTTTCCAGCGAGAGGCCGCTGCTGCGAACCGTCTGGTTGTGGCAGGCGAGGCAGCGGTTCTGGAGTATCGGCTGGATCGTCTCCCGGAAGTGCAGCGATCCGTCGACCGTTGCGTCTTCCCCGGACTGGCCCATCAGTGGACAGGCCGCCAGGATCAGGAAAAAGACTATGCCGGATCGAAAATTCATGGTGGGTGCCAGCGCTATTTTGAGCCAAGGCGGTGTCATCTGGCAAACTTCAGCGGTTCAGGCGCTGTTGACGCGGCGGGCGGGCCTAGCGTAGAAACATTTGTCATTCTTCCACCCTCTTCCTTCCAGGGGAACACCATGGGCCTCAACGTGAAGAACGAGGAAACCTGCCGATTGGCCCGCACACTTGCCCGCCTGACCGGCGAAACCATGACGGAAGCAATCACTATCGCGCTACGCGAACGGCTCGAGCGGGAAAACTCCCGGCGCAGTTCCGAGACCCTGGCTCGAGAACTCCACGCCATTGGACAATGCTGCTCTCGTTTAATTGCGCCGGGACCCGCGGCTACGAATCACGGTGATCTGCTCTACGATGATAGAGGTCTGCCCAAGTGATGCGGATTTTTCCCTGACGGACGTTCAGTCGGCCTGAAGCAACGAATGCCGGGAGACCCCGTCAGACCGGGTGTTTTTCCAGCACCAGCCGGTAGCACTGCAAACGGTTGCGCAGGAAGCAGTGCGCCGATCCCCACAGGTAGAGTCGGAAACGCCGGTATTCGGCCTCACCAAATTTCTTGACGATGAACTCCCGGTTGGAGTCGAGGCGCTTGGCCCAGCCGACGCAAGTCCAGTAGTAGCTGATCCGGTCGTCCCAGACGCCCTTCAAATCGAACGGAAAAGAGGTCATCGACTTCAAGAAATCGTGGAGTATGAGAAACGAATTGTTGCCCGGGTAGATCTGCTGAGAAATGAACGACGACATCTCGTACTTCCGGGCACAGGCGCCGGCGTCGATAAAGACCCGGCCACCCGGCTTCAGCACCCGGTCAAGACGCGCCAAGACCCGCGGGTAGTCGGGCATATGCTCCATGATTCCCAGCACCACGACGGCGTCGAAACGTTTCTCCGGCTCGAACTCCAGGAAATCGCACAGCAGGGTGGTGATGGGCAGACCCTCCCGGGCAGTCAGCCGATTCATGAATTCGAGCGACTTCGTGGAAATCGTGACGCCCGTCACCTCGATCCCCTGACGCGCCGCGTACGCCGCGAATGCGCCCCAGCCGGGGCCGACCTCCAGCACCTGGCTGCCGGGAGCCAGCCGGCATTCATCGACGACATGATCCATCTTGCGGCGAAACGCCACCTCGAGGTCTTCGTCCGGCGACAGGAAGACGCCCTGGGTGTAGCAATGGAAGCTCTCGTCCAGGAAGGTGAGGAAGAACTCCGGGGCCCGTTCGTAGTGCCGGACGATGGTCGACCTGCTGACTGCGACCTGCCCCATCAACAGGGGTGCGGCGAACCGCCAGAGCCGATGGAACGGGTGCCGGTCATGCAACTGTTCACGCAGATCGAAGATCTTGATGAAGTCGCCCTCGACGTCGAACCAGCCGTCCACATAGGCCTGTGCAATGGTCCCCTCGTCGAGTGAGGCGATCGCCTTCAGCGCCGACGGATGCGTGATATTCACCCTGAAGCTGGCGGGGCCGACGCCGAAACGGTGGGTATTTCCGTCAAACGCCGTCATCTCGAACCCGATGGCGCTGTCTTGCAACCGTCTTTGGATGTAGTTCAACAACCAGGCGCTTCTGCGAGATCCGGCGAGTGGCGCCGCGCCTGCCGCTGATACGTCCGTTGTCATATTGAACCTCTACTCTCCGTACATCTCGGTGATCATGCGCCGGAGCTGGGCCGCCTCGTCGGCGGACAGCCGGTCAAGCTTGTTCCCCAGTCGTTGCTTGCTGATGGCGCGAATCTGGTCGACTGCAATCTCAGCCCTCTTTCCCGCACATTGAATCTGGAGGCGGCTCCGCCACTGGGGATGCAGTGTGGAAGTCAGAGGACACACGACAATCGTATCCAGAAACTGGTTCATCTGATTCTGACTGACCACCACGACGGGCCGCACCTTGCGGATCCCGGCACCCAATGTGGGATTGAGATCAGCGAAGAAGATAGCGTATCGCCTGGGAAAGCTCGCCATCAATCCAGACCGTCGGCGACGGTCGAGTCCAGGTCGCTCCAATCTTCATTTTCGCGGGCCATGGCGCGATAGGTGTCCTCCCAGGACAACTTGCTCCCTTCCTTGCCGTGCAGCACGATGCGGTCCTCCCTCTCCTCCAGGACGAGCGAGCCGCTCCAGCCATATTTTCGCAACAGTATCTTCGGAAGGCGGATGCCCTGGGAGTTGCCGATGGCGATCAGTTTCACCTCTCTTGCGACCGCTGTCCTGCTCAATTTCGTGACCTCCCGCGAGTCGTTTTGGATGGTAATTACAGTAATTACCCGTATGAATTCTGTCAAACCTCCGGGTTGCCGGCAGGCACCACCCGATGGCGAAACATTTTACTCCCGTGTCGCGAGGAAGCTGTCCACCACTTGACGAGGAGTTGCGACGACGGCGGTGGCCGGAGGGTTCTCAACCAACAGCCGGTCACCGGTAACGAGGCGGCTACCCGGCCAGGAAGAGAGCAATGCCCACAAATGGTCGTCGCCGGATTCTGGAGCGGGAGGACCGGAGGAAGGGTGGCGCCAGACGGCGTTTGCCGTCAATTCGGTGAGCAGCCGGTCCAACTCGTCGTCTGCTCGGCCGTGCAATCGGGCGATTCGGGGACGCCGCAATACGGCTGAGTATTCCGCCAGCAGATCGCTGGACATCAGATACAGAAGATTTCCATCCAAGACACCAACTCACCATACCAGCAACATTCATGGTGACATCCCGACTGAGGACACCCGGATCTGCAAGAATGCTCCAGTCTGGAGGAAATTTATGAGTACACGACCGAAATTCATCATTTTCGCCGTTCTCGTGGCCGGTTCGCCGGCGGCGCTGGCCGGCAGCGCCCGCAAGGCGCCGACCGAACCCATCGAGATCGGTTCCCGCCTGGAGCCCTTCCTCGACGATTTCCTGATCGAGAGCATGAGCGGCGGCCTCTCGCTGCGCATGCACCGGCCCCGGCTCACCGAACCGGTGCTCAAGTTCGACGCTCCCTGGGAAGGGCCCGGCAATCACTACATCACCGTCTTCAAGGACGGGGACCTCTACCGCATGTACTACCGGTGCGTGCGGGCCGGGGACATGCCGGCCAGCGGCAAGGGGTGGCCCATGAACACGTGTTACGCTGAGAGCCGCGACGGCGCGAATTGGACCCGGCCCAAGCTGGGCATCATCGAATTCGAAGGGAGCAAGGAGAACAACATCATTCTGACCGGACCCCCAGGGGACTGGGGGAGCCCCACCAGCAATTTCTTCGCCTTTCGGGACACCAATCCCCAAGTGGCGCCGGAGGAACAATACAAGGGAGTGGGGGGCATCAACCGCGGGCTCTACCTCCTCGTATCCGCCGACGGAATCCACTGGAAGGACAAGGTCAGCGAGCCCTACATTAAGCACGGCATGTCCACGGTCCCCATGATCAACGTCTTCGACAGCCACAACTTGATCTTCT
>JAPOYZ010000495.1 GCA_026706325.1 Candidatus Aminicenantota bacterium | reverse complement strand
GGGGAAGGGTAACGGGACTGTGACGGAGAAGATGCGGAACCGATCGGCGGTGGACCGCTCACCCCCGGGCAACCGTCCGACTTCCGTTTGGGTCCGGTTGAGAACCCGACCCTTTTCGCGAGGAGTTTCTCGTTCCGGCTGGAGGTTCCCGAGGCCGCCACGCTCGTCACCTTTACGCTGGAAGCCGACGCCGATGTGGCTCTGCTTGTCCGCCACGGCCAGGACAACGGTGTTCAGGATGGGAGAGCCGTCTTTGACTACGCGGATGACGAACGGATCGGCATCACCCGGCGCTCCGACCCGCCGCTTCGAGCCGGAACCTACTTCGTCTCCATCATTGTTATTGAAACCGGCGCCGTCGCCGAGGGTACGATCACGGCCACCGTGGATACGGACGCCGCGGATTGCCACCTGGATGTGACCTGCCACTCGGAATGGGCGAGTTCCGCGACCGGAGTCGCGAGAATTTTCATTGAGACGAGCGAAGGCCGCACCCGAGCCTGCTCGGGTACGGTGCTGAACAACCGCCGGCCGGACTTCACGCCCTTCTTCCTCACGGCGGCCCACTGTGTGCAAACCGAGGAGGAAGCGCGCAGCGTGACGGCGGCTTGGTTGTACCAGACGCGAACCTGTAACGGAGAACCTCCGGACTTGCGGAGCGCGCCGCGCACCGAGGGGGCGCGTCTGCTCGCCACCACCGGGTTCTCCGACATCGAGGACGTCGGGCAGCCCGAGGGCGATATGTCGCTGCTGCGGCTCGAAGGCGATCTTCCAGACGGTGTGATGTTCCAAGGCTGGGACGCGGACCCGCAACCTGTCGGCGCGCAGGTCGCCGGCATTCACCATCCTGCAAGTGATTGGGGCGAATTCAAGCGGATTTCCTTCGGTAAGACCATTCCCGACCCAGGGTTTGGCGTTGCCGACGAATCCTACTTGATCGTTTCCTATCCATTGGGACAAGGCTACACGGAAGGGGGCTCCTCCGGGTCCGCCATCTTCGGCAGCCCTGGAACCCTCGTGGGGGCATTGAGCGGCGGAGAAGGTGGGGATTTCTGTCCGATCGGTCCGTCTCGTGACATTTATACGCGCCTATCGTTTTTCTACCCCCAAATCCGGCAGTTCATCGACGAGGACTTCGCGCTGGAGTTTGCCCATTTCGCCAATGGTTCTTCCATCAGCTCCGACGTGGTGTTGTTGAACGTTGCGGCCACGCCGATCCGTCCCACGCTCTACTTTGCTGATCAGGAGGGCAATCGAATTGACGCCGAATCGCTGGTGGAGATCACTCGGGGCCTGGAGGTGCTCGACGATGGCGCTCTGAGCGTAAGAACCGAGATGGCGCCGCTGGCGGAGCTGACGATTTCGACCCACGGCCGGGGGGATCTTGTCGTGGGATCGGCGCGGGTGATTGCGGACGGGCCCATCGGCGGTGTGCTGCGCTTTGACGCGCCCGGCATAGGAGTAGTCGGAGTCGGGGCAAGTGAATCCCTGAGTGACGCCCTTTTCCCGGCTCGCCGCCAAGCGGGAGGCATCAACACCGGTATGGCGCTCCGCAACCTGGAAGCGGAAGAGATGACGGTGTCCTGTCACTTGATGCGGAGGGGCTCCGTTCTGGAAGACGCAGAGATCCCGTTGGATGCCGGCGGGCAGAACGCGCGGTTCATCCATGACATCTTTCCCGGCGTGAATACGTCCGATTTCGTGGGATCAGTGAGGTGCACCGCTCCTGATGGAGAAAGGGTCGCCGGGATCGCCTTGGAGATGGATCCCGACAACGGCATCTTCACAACACTGCCGCTGGTGCCTTTGGACCAGGCGGGAGCCGGAAACGGGGAGACCACCCTGGAGTTTGCCCACTTTGCCAATGGTTCTTCCATTACCTCCGATGTGGTGTTGTTGAACGTTGCGGCCACACCGATCCGTCCCGCGCTCTACTTTTTTGGTCAGGATGGCCATGAGATAGCCGCGGATTCAGTGGTGGAAACCGGAAACAGCCTGGAGGTTCGTGCGGACGGAGGTCTGCGGGTGCGTCAGGAACTGCCGCCGCTGGGAGAGCTGACGATTTCGACCCACGGCCGCGGCGATACCGTCGTGGGATCGGTGCGAGTGATATCGGATGGGCCTGTCGGCGGAGTCCTTCGCTTTTCGCTCCCAGGTTCGGGAGTGGCGGGAGTCGGGGCCGGCGAACCCGTCGCCGACGCCCTTTTCCCGGCTCGCCGCCAAGCGGGAGGCATCAACACCGGCGTGGCGCTCCGCAACCTGAACGCGGACGAGATGACGGTGTCCTGTCACTTGATGCGGAGGGGCTCCGTGTTGGAACACGTAGGTATCCCGTTGGAGGCCGGCGGGCAAACCGCCCGGTTCATCCATCAAATCTTCTCCGGTACGGACACGTCGGATTTCGTAGGATCGGTGAGGTGCCTCGCGCCTGATGGGGGAAGGTTCACCGGGGTCGCCTTGGAGATGGATTTCAATAACGGGATCTTCACCACCCTCCCGGTGGTGCCGGTGAAGGGCGGGATACCCCCCGAAGCACCTCAGATGCGCCCGACGGCGATCGCTGTACGTTCGGATTGACGTTCGCCGCGATGACTTCGGGTACGGCAACCTACAGTTGTCTGGCGGCGCTACGTTGAACTCACCGTCGGGCAACCGGTATTCGATTGGCTTCTCGGCGAACAGGATCGAGGACAACTCCAGTTGGAAGACCTCCAAGCTCTCGATCACGCTGGAGGAGTGACAGGACGGATCGTGACGCCCCCAGGGTCGTGGTGGGGTCCCGCAGGCAGACCCGGCAAGGTGCTGAGGTGAAACCTCCGGGCGATGATCCCGCTACGCCAGGATCTTTTCGGCCACCACGCCGGCGACGTCGGTCAGGCGGAAGTCGCGTCCGGTGTAGTGATAGGTCAGCTTTTCGTGGTCCAGCCCCAGCAGGTGAAGAACGGTGGCATGGAAATCATGGATGTGCATCCGGTCCTCCACCGCGTGATAGCCGATGTCGTCGGTGGCGCCATAGACGAATCCGGGCTTGACTCCGCCGCCGGCCATCCAGATGGAATAGCCGTAGGGGTTGTGGTCGCGTCCGTCTCCCCCCTGGGAGACCGGGGTGCGTCCGAACTCTCCGGCCCAGATCACCAGCGTCTCGTCCAGCATGCCCCTCGACTTCAGGTCCTTGAGCAATCCGGCGATGGGCAGGTCCACTTCCCGGGCGTTCTCGGTGTGCTTCTCGTAGAGTTGGGAATGCTGATCCCACTTGTAGCTGTGGGTGCACTGGATGAAGCGCACGCCCCGCTCGGCCAGGCGCCGCGCCAGCAGGCATTGCCATCCGAACTCGTGGGTCTCCTCCCGGTCGAGGCCGTAGAGCTTCCGGGTGGCCGCCGATTCCTTCTCGACTTCGAAGGCCTCGGGCGCCCTCATCTGCATTCGAAACGCCAGTTCGAAGGCCTGGATGCGGGCCTCCAGCTCGGCATCGTGCCGTCGAAGTTGAGCATGGCGCCGATTGATGTTCTGGAGCATGTCCAGCTCGTAGCGCTGCTGCTCCGGCGTGAAGCCGCGGTGAACCAGGTACTCGATGGGTTCTCCCCGAAAGTCCTTGACCTTGAGCCCCGAGTGACCGATGGCGGTGCCCTGGTAGGCCCCGGGCAGGAAGGCCGAACTCCAGTTCTTGGCGCCGCCGTGGGCCAACGCCGGCTTGATGGTGATGTAGCCGGGCAGGTTCTGGTTCTCCGTGCCCAGGCCGTACAGGGCCCAGGACCCGAGCGACGGGCGGGTGAAGGTGCTGGTGCCGGTGAAGGTCTGCAACAGCGCGGCTCCGTGGTCCACGCCTTCGCCCACCATGGACCGGATCACGCAGAGGTCGTCCACGCAGGTCCGGACGTGGGGAAAGAGGTCGCTCATGGGAATGCCGCTCTGGCCGGTTCGTTTGAAGTCCCAGAGCGGCTTCATCAATGGTCCCGGGGGATCCTCGTCGAAGGCCAGAGGACGTTTGATGGGGAGCGGTTTCCCGTGATCCCGGTAAAGCCGGGGCTTGGGGTCGAGGATGTCGACGCTGGAGGGTCCTCCGTGCATGAACAGGAAGATGACCTGTCTGGCTCGAGGCTCGAAATGCGGTTTCCGGACGGCCAGCGGGTTGGCCGCGGCGGAGGCGGCGGCGAGCCGGTCCGCCTCGGACAGGAGTCCTGCCAGTCCCAGAACTCCGAAGCCGCACGCCGTGTCTCTCAGCATGGAGCGCCGCGTCAACAGCGGAGGCCGCTTCAAATTCTTCCATGGATTCTCGATCATGAGATCACCTCGAGTATGGTTCTATGCCGCAGCGAGCGCGTCTCTCCAGATCTTGCCGCCGGAATCGGATCTAGTCAACATACATGAAGTCGTTGGACTTGGGAACGGCGGCATCCTTGCCGCCGGAACGCGACTAGTCGACATACATGAAGTCGTTGGACGCCATCAAGATCCGGCAGAAGCTGCCCCAGGCATCCAGCCCGGGCGCCTTCGGCCCTTCGAATTTCCCCGTGAAGTCGCCAAGGTATGCCAGCGCAGCTTGCCGCTCTTCCACCTCCGGTATCCGGTTCAGGGTGATGAGATAGGCCCGGTCGATCCGCTCGGCCGGATCGGTGTCCTCCTTTTCCAGCCGGGCCGCCAGATTCCGGGCCCGGTCGGCCACGAAATCGCTGTTCATCATGAACAGGGCTTGGGGGGCGACGTTGGTGTGCGCCCGTTTGCCCGTGCTGGTGGTGGCGTCGCCGAAGTCGAACAGGTTCAGGAGCGTCGGGAGGTTGGCGCGCCGGAGGGGGAGATAGACCATCCTCCTGCGGACGGTCTCCGGCTTCAAACTCAGGCGGTCGTTGCTGTTCTCAGTATCGGTGCCGAACCCGGACTGGAGGGTCCCGCCCATGGTCAGGTCCAGGGAACCGTCCATGGAGAGCAGCCCGTCCCGGATCTCCTCGACCTCGAGGCGCCGCCGTTCGAAGCGGGACAGAAGCTGGTTCTGCGGGTCCCGCAAATTCTTTTCCGGGGTGGTCCCGCTACCCATTCGGTAGGTGGCCGAATTCATGATCAGGCGGTGCATCTTCTTGATGGACCAACCCTCGCGGACGAAGCGGCGAGCCAGGTAGTCCAGCAGTTGAGGATGGGTCGGAGGAGTGCCCAATTTCCCGAAGTTATTGGGCGTTCGCACCAGGCCCTGGCCGAAATGCCATTGCCAGATGCGGTTGACCATCACCCGGGCCGTCATCGGATGGTCCGGCCCGGTCAACCAGCGGGCCAGCTCCATGCGGCCGCTGCCCTTGAAAATCGGCTCCTGCTCGGCCCCCGCCAGGATCTGGGGAAAACGCTTCGGCGCTTCCTCGCCCAGGTTGTTGTAGTCCCCCCGGACGAAGACCCGTTGCCGGACCGGATCTCCGTCCTCCACGGCGCAGGCCATGGCCGGCTCGGAAGGCAAGGTCTCTTCCAAATGCTTCAGTTCCTGTCGGTAGAGTTCCAGACGCCGGTTGGATTCTTGTGAGAAGACCTGTTCCTGGGCCTTCTCCTCCAGGAAGAACGGTCCTTTGTTGGCGAAGTAGACTTCGTGGAAGAAGCGGTCCTCTCCCGGCTCGAATTTGGGCCTCGGCGGCGGAGGCATGTTCATTTCCTTGAGCATCCGGCGGACCCGCTCCCGCCACTTCCGGAGGGTTTCGTTCCATTCCTCCAGGCGCTCCTGGAACCGTTCCTGGTACGCGGCCGCCGCCTGGGACCGGTTCGCGCCGGCAGCCTGGCGCCACTCGTCCATATGCGGCCTGCGGACGTCGCGCGGCCGGAGGTACTCGATCCACTTTCGCAATATGGGAGCCTGCAAATCGTGGTCCGCCGCCAGCGCTTCGGCCTGCTCGTCTCCGCCGGCATTGCCGGCAACCAGCATGTAGTCGGCCAGGCGGGGACTCAGCTTGGACACGTAGGCTTGGAGTTCCCGGTCGACGACGTCTTCGATGTCGAACTTCTTGTTGCCGATCGACTCCTTGTGGTCCTTGTACGCCTGGTACTCGTGCGCAGGGACCAGCGGCGTGAACAGGAGCTTGGAGACGGTTCTGCCCATGGCCGTAAAGCTGCGGGTGCTGGCGAACATGCCGAGCAGGGAGTAGTAGTCCTTGGTGGGAATGGGATCGAACTTGTGGTCGTGGCAGCGGGCGCAGGTCACGGTGAGCCCCAGGAAACCCTTGGAGACCACGTCCAACTGCTCGTCCCAGACGTCGTAGAGCATCCGCTGCTTGTCCTGCTGCGCCAGCGCCTTGGGGCCCAGGGCCAGAAATCCGGTGGCGACGATCCCGCGGCGCCGCTTCTCGATCGATTCTCCGGCGTGGAGCAGGTCGCCGGCCAACTGCTCCGTGATGAACTCGTCGTAGGGCAGGTCGTCGTTGAACGCTTGAACCACGTAATCGCGGTAACGCCACGCGTAGGGGTAGCGGTGATCCTCGTCGTTGCCGGTGGAGTCGGCGTACCGGGCCACGTCGAGCCAATGGCGCCCCCATCGCTCGCCGTACCGGGGAGAGGCCAGCATCCGGTCCACCATCTTCTCGAAAGCCCGGGGCGAGTCGTCACTCAGGAAATCGGCGATCTGTCGCTCGCTGGGAGGCAGGCCCATGAGGTCGTAGCTGGCTCTCCTCAACAATGCGAGCCGGGAAGCCGGGGCGGACGGACGCAGGTTTGCCGCCTCCAGCCGGGACAGCACGAACCGGTCCACCGGGGACCGGACCCAATTCACGTCTTTCACCTGGGGCGGTTCCGGGTCCTGGACCTTCCGGAAGGCCCAGAAGTTCCGCTCTTCCGCAGTGAACCGGCCGCCTCCCTCGGCCTCAACCGGCGACCGGTCCATGACGGGGACTCCGGGCCAGTGAGCTCCGGTCTCGACCCAGTCCGCCAGGGCCGCGATTTCGTCCTCCGGCAGCATCCCGCCGGGAGGCATCTTGATTCGTTCCCGGTAGCGGATCACTTCCAGGATCCGGCTTTCGGCCGGCGCCTCTGTGGAGACCACCGGACCGTTCTGGCCGCCGCTGGCGAACCCCTCGGCGCTGGACAGATCCAACCCGCCGGTCTTGAGGCCCGAGTTGTGGCAGGCCTGGCACTTGTTGGCCAGGACGGGACGGACCTGTTTCTCGAAGAACTCCGTGGCTTCGGCATCCTGGGCCGGAAGCGACGAAACGGAAGCCGCGAAAACGAGAAGCAGAGACAGAAATGAGCGCATGAGAGTTGCCGGGAAGTATACCAAATGCAGCGGCATCCGTTGCTCCGGGAACCGCGGCGGGTTGGTAGACTCGTGGTTCGATGAGGCGTGATCTGGGAATCGGAATCACCGGTTCGGGTTTCATGGGGAGGACCCATGCCGAGGCGGTGCTGGCGGTGCCGGGATTCAGGCTGGTGGCGGTCACCGGCGGCCGGCGGGCACGCGGCCTGGCCGAACGGTTCGGAATCGATGAGGAACCGGACGTGGAGCGCCTGGTTCGCCGTCCCGGTGTGGATGCCGTCATCGTCACCACTCCCCACCATGTTCACGTCCACGACGCCCTGGCCTCCATCGCCGCCGGAAAGCACGTGCTGGTGGAGAAACCCCTGGCCACCTCCGTGTCCGACTGCGACCGCATGATCGACGCGGCGCGCCGCCGGTCCGTGACCTTGGCCGTGGGTTACCATCAACGGTTTCGCAGGAACAACGTGGAGGCCCGGAGGCGGATTCGGGAGGGGGCTATCGGCCGGGTCCTGACCATCCAGACCACCATGTCGACCGAGGCTTCTCTCCGGGACGGCGGAGGATGGGAATGGTGGGACGATCCGGCCAGCCTCGGCCACGTGCTGAACTCGGCGCCGCACGGCATCGACCTGCTCCGCTGGTGCATGGGGACGGAGGTCGCCGCCGTGAGCGCCCTTTCCCGCAGTTTTCTGACCCGGGCCCCGGTGGAGAACACGACACTGGCGCTGCTGAGTTTCCACAACGGCGCCCTGCTCAGCCTCTACTCCACCAACCTGATGCCGGACCCGGGATTTCCCGGCGAATCCTTCCGCCTCAGGATCATGGGCTCGGAGGGACTGATGGACCTGGATCCCTTCGGGGACCTGAAACTGTCGGCCGGAAGGACCTGGCGCACCGTCTCCACCCAGCCCGCGGCCCGGTTCCTTGCCGCCGACGTTCCCCTCAGCCCGGCTCGCCTCAGAGCGTACGAGCGCCAACTCCGGGCCTTTGGCAACGCCATCGAAGGCAAGGCCAGCCGGATCGGCTCGGCTCGGGACGGGCGAGCCGGCGTGGAGGCCGTCACCGCCATGTTGGAAGCCTCACGAACCGGGACCGTGATCCACCTTCCGGACCGGGGCGCCGGCAGCGAATTCTGACCCCCATTCTTGATTCCTGGTTCGGCATTCCCGCCGTTTGCGGTATACACTGGCGGCCGGGCTGCAGGCATGAGGATCGCCACCTGGAACATCAACGGGCTTCGGGCCCGTCTCGACTACGTTTTTCACTGGCTCGATTCCCGGCGTCCCGACCTCGTGGGACTGCAGGAGTTGAAGATGCACGAGGATCTCTTCCCTCATGCCGAGTTCCGGGCGCGGGGGTACCAGGCGGCGGTCCATGCGTCCAAGGCCTGGAACGGCGTGTCCATCCTGAGCCGGGAACCAGCCACCATTCTTCAGTCGGGGCTGCCGGGGCAGGAGCGCCTGGGCACCCGCCTGGTGAGTGCCCGCGTGGCCGGCGTGACCTTCATCACCGTCTACTGTCCCAACGGAAAGCATGTAGGGCACGACGACTTCCCCAGAAAACTCTTCTGGTTCGATGCGCTCCTGTCCTACCTGGAGGCGCGGCACCAGGTTTCCGAGTCCCTGGTCCTGTGCGGCGACTTCAACATCTGTCCCACTCCGCTGGACACCTGGAACGAAGAGGAGCTCGGAGGGAAGATCTTCCACACCGACGAGGAAAGAACCCGGTTCCGGCGATTGCTGGACTGGGGACTGGTGGATCTTTATCGGAAGCGCTTTCCGCGGGAACGGAAATTCTCCTGGTGGGATTACCGGTACGGAGCCTTCCACCGGAACCGGGGGCTCCGGATCGATTTCCTCCTGTCGACCCCGGCGCTGGCCAAACGGCTGCGACGGGTTGAGATCGACCGCGACTACCGGAAGAAGAAAGAGGGCATGACCGCCTCGGACCACGCCCCGGTCGTCGCCGACTTGGGCGCCGCGGCTTCCTAATCGGTTCCTGAAAGCCGACGCGCCCCTTGTTCCCCTTCGGTTGCCTGGCTCAGAGACCTTATCAGATAGGCTTTGCCGACCTTTTGGCTCCACCGGAGGACTCTGCCTGAGGCCGAAGGTGTGCGGCTTCGAACGGCGGGGCATTCCCAAGAATCGGCATCCCCGGCAAGTGTACTACGGCGCGGTGGGGAAGACCCGCCGCGACTTCGCGCTCAAGCCGCCGATTGCCGTCGAGGCCGAATTATCCCTAGCGGGAAGGCAAGAAATGACACCGTGACGGACAAGATGGGATGCAGGAGCACCCCTGATATCCATATGGAACGGCTGGAAACCTTCAGGAAGCAGGCGGTGGACCGGCTCCGCGCCCGCCACGCTTACCGCTGTCCATACCGGTTTCATATCGTATCCGCATCACCTTCCAATCCTGTAAACCACACCCACTCTAAGGCCCGTGTGATAATTAGCGAACCCAAAATCTACCTTTACTCCAATCCGGTCCACCGGAAACGCAACAAACCCTATCTTGGGCGCGAACAGTATTCTGCGCCACTCTGAGAAGCCAAACTCCAACACACCGAGTCGGATTGTGCGGTGGCCCGGCAAGGATGTTTCCGGGTCGAAGTAGTCGGCTCTGGAGCGAGAATCCACGTGTTCGGCACCGACTCCTGCGCCCACATACGCGTAGGCTTTCTCATTGCCCCATCGAAAACAGACATTGGGAATGACCAGCGTGCTCCGGCGGATGTAGAAGTCATCGTTGGATCGGATTTTTCGTATTTGTGCGGTCTCGAAGTCGAAGCCGATATACATGCGCTCCGTGGTGGGCACAATAAATCCGCCGCCGTAGCTGACCACGCGACCGAGTGCGCCCTCATCGGATCCAATCCACAGAGTGCCGACGGTACTGAATATCTCCGGTGATTTGGGCTGTGCGGAGAGTGTACCGACGGTGGGCAGCACAGTCAGTGCCAGAGTGATGGCAAGACGAAAGACAATACTCAATATGGGCGCGACAGGTCCCACATATTGGGACCCGACCGTTTTCCGGAACCGCCTGTTGCGTATGCTTGTAAGGATTCTCATGATGCCCACCTCCCATTAGAAATCAGACTCACATCAGGAAATGTGATTTTTTCTCCACAATCGGCTCACCAAGTGAATTCAGATGGCTTGAGTCCAGATAGCTCCACGAGACCGGCATTTCAGAAAGGACCGTACCGAGCGGCGTGCCCGCTTTGAGCAGAACATCCGCGAGAAGGCGCGAGAGAAACCCAGGGAACCGGAACGCAGCAGGGACCGCGACGATGAACCCAGCCGATAAGAGATATCTGCCCGAGGCCGACCATCCGGAAGGAAGGAGAAACCTATGCGATTCAAACTATTTGTAATTGGGCTCCTGTTGCTCCTCGCGCCGGGCAGTCGGGCGCACCAGAACCGCCCGGAACGCTCCCTCAATGACGACACCGGAGAGAAGCAGCTTATCGCTCCAGTGTTCACTCAGTCCGACGCACTGGCGTCGTATCTGTCCTTCTACGAACACGGGCCAGAGTCAGGGAGGGTGAGCAATTACGTCGCCAAGAGGAAGAAGCAGGTGCAGCC
>JAPOYZ010000286.1 GCA_026706325.1 Candidatus Aminicenantota bacterium | reverse complement strand
TAGCCGTTGGCCGAAGGATCGGGAGGACGGAACTCGACCCGCTTGGCCTTCTCGCTGCTGGAGTAAGTGGGGATTCGGACGCAGGCGCTGCGGTTGCGCATCGAATAGATGAGATTGACCGGCGCTTCGTAGCCGGGAACCAGCCGCCGGTAGGAATTGGTGGTCGGAGCGCCAAAGGCCAGAACGGCGGCGGCGTGCTTGAGGAGTCCGCCGATGTAGTAGACGGCCTCCTGGCTCAGATCGGCATAGGTCCCGGGGCCATAGAAGACGTTCCGGCCATTCTTCCAGAGGCTCTGATGGACGTGCATCCCGGAACCGTTGTCCATGAATATGGGCTTGGGCATCAGGGTGACCGTCTTGTCGTAACGGCGCGCCACATTCTTAATGATGTACTTGAACTTCAGCAGCTTATCTCCCATGTTTACCAGGGAATCAAAGCGCATGTCGATCTCGCATTGGCCGGCCGTTGCCACTTCGTGATGGTGGACCTCCACCTGGATGCCGGCATCCTGGAGAGCAAGCATCATCTCCGTCCTCATGTCCTGCAGCGTGTCCATGGGAGGAACCGGAAAGTAGCCTTCCTTGTATCGAGGCTTGTATCCCAGGTTGGGGTTTTCCTCGCGCCCGCTGTTCCAGAAACCCTCCACCGAATCGACGTAGTAGTAGCCGTGATTGTACGACTGGTCGAACCGGACGTCGTCCAGCACGAAGAACTCCGGCTCGGGTCCGAAATAGGCGGTGTCGCCAATACCGGTCGACACCAGGTATTTCTCGGCTTTCTGAGTGATGTAGCGGGGGTCCCGGCTGTAAGGCTCCTGGGTGATGGGATCGGCGATGTTGCAGATCAGAATCAGGGTCCTGACCTTGGAAAAGGGGTCCTCGAAGCAGGTGCTCGGATCGGGGATCAGGATCATGTCGCTTTCCTGAATCTGCTGAAAGCCCCGAATGCTCGACCCGTCGAAACCGAACCCTTCCACGAAACTGTCCTCGTCCAGATCGCCGGCGCTGATGGTAAAGTGCTGCCACAGTCCCGGAAGGTCGCAGAACCGCAGATCCACCGCCTGAATCTGCTCGTTTTGAATCAGATTAATCACTTCTCTGGCATCCATAAGCGAGGTTCCTCCTTAATGCTGGTTCTTGAATTGTTCGTGTAAAGTTAACGAGCGTTGCCAAACTCCCGCTTGGGGGCATGGTACAACGACACGCTTCTTCCCGAAAGACCCGCGCGCGGATTTTCCGGGCAACCGCCGGTCCGGCAGGGAACAGCCGGTTTTGTCGTTCAGGACGCCACGCTTACCGGCCCGGGTTCTCCGGCGTTTCCATAAAGAAGTAGGAGACCAGGTGGAGAATCAGGAAATGGGCTTCCTCGATGTGCCCCATGTGGGACGAATCGACGCGGATGACGTGGCGTGCGCATTGGGAGAGTTTCCCTCCGGATCTTCCCGTAATGCCGACGGTGGCGATTCCGTTGCGGTTGGCCCAGCCCACGGCGTTGATCACATTGGGGGAATTTCCGCTGCCGCTGAAGGCCAGTAGCAGATCTCCGCTGCGGCCGTAGTTTTTGAGCTGCTCGACGAAGACCTGATCGTAGTCGTAGTCGTTGGCCACCGCCGAGATCCAGGGAATGTTGTCGGTGAGAGAGAGGACTCGAAACCGCGGACTCCGGCCATAGGACGCCCCCTTTCCCAGGTCGTTGGCCAGATGAGAGGCAGAGGCCGCGCTGCCGCCGTTCCCGCAGACGAATATCTGACGCCCGTTCCTGCGGGTCGATTCCAATCGGCTCGCCAAGTCCGCGACCAGATCTTCCGGAACCCCTTCCAGCACTCTCAGGGAGTTTTTCTTGTAGGCCGCGACGTAGCTCTTGATATCCACCCGAAACTCCCCCTCGTCCAGGCACCGACGATTCGATTGCACGCAAGAGCGTATCTCCCGGATCGACTCTCCCGCAAGCTCGCTCCCGGCCGGAACGGTCCGGGCGCCCCCTGACGGGGAAGGCCTCCCGTCCTGCCCGGAACAATCCCTGGAAACCATGGCGCCAACCCCCCATTCCCAATTCCAGAACGTCGCATAATGAATATTATGTAAACTATTGGGGATCGCGTCCAGACCGGATCGAAGATCGGGACAGGATGGATTTCGGATTATTTTAAAGGAAGTTAGGAAACATTATCCAAGAAGAATCTGAAGCCAAGGCGGTCGACGCGTGGACGCTACATCTTGTATTTGCCCATTTCTTCCGGGTTCAAATTCTCCAGCCACTTGCGCACTTCTTCCGGATCCAGGTTTTCCTTGTCGAGAGTGATGTTGCGGCTGTTGTTGATGACGTCTTCCGTGACGAAGATGGGGGAGTCGGTGCGGAGGGCCAAGGCGATGGCGTCGCTGGGACGGCTGTCGATGGCGATGGGTTCCCCGTTGAGCTTGAGATGAATCAACGCGTAGAAAGTGTTGTCCTTGAGCTCCGTGACGACCACCTTGTAGATCTCGGCGTCCAGGTGCATGAGGATGTTCTTGATCAGATCGTGGGTCATGGGACGCGGCGTGTCGATCCGCTCCACCTGGAGCGCGATGGCGTTGGCCTCGAAAATCCCCACCCAGATCGGAAGCAGCGTGTTCCTCTTCACGTCCTGGAGAATGATGATGGGAGAATTGGTGATGGGATCCATCATCAGTCCGCGAATCTTGAATTCTCGCTCCATGTGGACTCCTAGTGGCTGGTCTCGGGACCGATTCTGGTTCCCAGGAGACTGTTGGCTCCGATTCCGGTGATGTGGACCCGGACGAACGATCCGGGAGGGTCCTGACCCGGGAAATTGACCACCTTGTTGGTCGGTGTCCTTCCGAAGATGTTCACGCCGTCGCGAGCGGGTCCTTCAACCAGAACCTCGAATTCCCTGCCCAGATAACGGTCCCGATGGAGTTCGAGCTGGATCTCCTTCTGGCGTCGCTGCAACTGCATCAGACGGCTGGTCTTCTCCAGGTCGGTCCGATCATCCGTCCAGTGCTCGGCGTCCGTATAGGGCCGGGGGGAGTATTTGAAGGAGAACATGGACTCGTAGCGGACCGCTTCCAGGAGGCTCATGGTCTGCTGAAAATCGTCTTCCGTCTCTCCCGGAAACCCGACGATCACGTCGGTGGAAAACGCGTAATCGGGATTCCAGCGGCGGAACTTCTCGACGATCTCCAGGTATCTCTCGCGGGTGTACTGCCTCCGCATTCGCTTCAAAATCGGATTGGACCCGCTCTGGACCGGCAGGTGGACCTGGGAACAGATGCGGGGTTCCTGCGCCATCAGCGCGATGGCGTCGTCGTTGAACTCGCGCGGATGCGGAGAGGTGAACCGGATTCGCCGGATTCCATCCACGCGCGCCACCTGGGCCAGGAGCTCGGCGAAGCGGAACCGGGGCCGCCGGGGGTCTCGGTAACTGTTGACGGTCTGTCCCAACAGGACGATCTCCACGAATCCCAGGTCGGCGGCGCGCCGGACTTCGGCCAAAATGGTTTCGGCAGGCCGATTTCGCTCTTTGCCCCGCGTAAAGGGCACGATGCAGAAGGTGCAGCGCTTGTTGCAGCCCTCCATGATGGTGATCTGGGCCCTGAACCGGCTTGACCGCAGCACCGGTTCGACCTCGACCGGAATCGAGTCCGCCAGGAATTCGGTGCGGACCCGCCGGGACGGGTCATGATCCGAATCCTTGGAATCCAACTCGTCCAGGAGATCGGGCAGCGAGTGGTAGAGATGGGTCCCAACAACCAGATCCAGAAACGGAGCCCGCTTCAGCATTCTCTCGCCCTCTTGCTGGGCCACGCAACCCACCACCCCGATTCTGAAGTTGTCCTCCTTGCGCTTTCGCTCCTTCATCTGTCCCAGACGGCTGTAGACCTTCTGGGCCGCCTTTTCGCGGACGCTGCAGGTGTTGAGCAGGAAAAGATCGGCCTCTTCGGGCGTCGAGACCGGAGTCATCCCGCGATGAACCAGGAGCCCGGAGATCTTCTCCGAGTCATGCACGTTCATCTGGCATCCGAAGGTCTCGATAAAAAAACGCTCAGAACGCATCCTGCAAACCTCGCCGGCCCGGAGGCCACGATTCCCCGCCCCAGGCGGCAACCGGCCGTTTGGCCTCCGAAACGGAATTCATTCTAGCCGATGCCCAAAAGGCGAGACAATTGCATAGGGTCGAAACGGGATCAGGTGGACTGCGATACCGGCACCTGAGGATCGTCCCGGGAACCCGGGCCGGAGCCGGCCGTCGCCCGTCGAAGCAGTTCCCCGGCCTGACGGAGGGTCGTCTCCGTCAGCGAATCGCCGGCCGTCATCCGGGCCAATTCCCGGACCCGCTCGTCTCCTTCCAGGGCTTGGACCCGGATCACGGTCCGTCCCCCGCGGACTCCCTTGTCCACGTGCAGATGGCGTGTTGCGTGGCAGGCCAACTGAGGCCAATGGGAAACGCAGAACACCTGGTCGCGGCGGGCCAGACGAGCCAATTTCAGGCCTACGGTGGACGCCACGCGGCCGCCGATGCCGGCATCCACCTCATCGAAGACCAGGGTCTTGGGATACGGCGCGAACGCCACCACCGATTTCAGGGCCAGCGTGATTCGCGAAAGCTCGCCTCCCGACGCCGTTCGCCCCAAAGGCCTGGGCGACTCCCCCGGGTTGGGACTGATGAGGAACTCGGCGGCATCCGTCCCCTGCCCCGTCTGGACCGACTCGTCGGTTTCGATCCGGACCCGGAATACGCAACCGCCCATGGCCAGATGGGAAAGCTCGTCCTCCACCCGCCGGCAGAACTCTTTCGCGTCTGTCCGGCGTTTACGGGAGAGCTTCCGGGACAGCGAGAGATACCGGGATTCAAGTTCTCTCTCCTCCCGGCTCAATTCCTCCTCCTGCATCCGGGAGAAGTCCGCCGACGCCAACTCTTCCTCGATTTTTTTCTGGTGTTCGAGAACCTCCTCCAATGACGGCCCGTACTTCCTCTTGACGCCCTCCAGGGCCGAGAGCCTTTCTCCGACTTCGTCCAGGCGCGCCGCGTCCCACTGGATCGACGCGGCGTAGTCCCGCAATTCCAGGCCCACCTCTTCCACCTGATAACGGAGGTCGAGACTGCGCTCGGCCGCGGATTCCATATCCGGATCGAGACGGCTGAGATCATGCAGCCGCCTATGGGCTTGATCCATGAGCGTGAGGACACTCGACTCCTGATCGTAAAGCAGCCGATAGCTCTCGTATGCGGCCTGGTGCCGGCTCTCCGCCGTCGCCAGGAGGTCCCGCTCCCGCTCCAGCTTCCGGTCCAGCCCCGGTTCCAGGGAAAGCTGTTCCAGCTCCGACCTCTGGAAACGGAGTGTCTCCATTCTCTCGAGCCGCCGGCTCGCGCCTTCCCGGAGCCGTTCGAGCCGCCGGCGGACCGCCTCCAGATCGACGTAGACCCGCCGGACCCGGCCCACCAGTTCCCCGTTCCCGCCAAAACCGTCCAGGTGCCGAAGGTGGGTTCGTGGCCGCAACAGGCTCTGTTGATCATGCTGGCCATGGATGTCCGCCATCAGCCTCCCCAGGCGGACCAGGACACCCAGCGTCGAAAGGTTCCCGTTGATGAAGATTCGATTGGCGCCGGTCCGGGAAATCTCGCGCCGGATCACTATTTCGCCGCCCTCGGCCTCCAAGCCCGTTTCCTCCAGAAACCCCCATGCGGGATGCCCGGGTTGCAGGGAGAAGACGCCCTCGACCCGGGCCTTGCCGAAGCCCTCTCGAATCATCTCCTGGGAGGCTCGTTCACCAGCCAGAAGAGACACCGAATCCACCAGGATCGATTTCCCGGATCCGGTCTCGCCGGTGATCAGATTGAATCCCGGCGCGAAATCCAGCTCCAGCCTGTCAATCAACGCGAAGTTGCTGATACGAAGGTACTTGAGCATGACATGTCGAGGGAAGGCGAGGTCGGGTTTCGTCCTTGGCCCGGAAACAGGAATCATTATAGGGAAACCGGGCCCGCTCCGGGAGACGCCCGGGCCCGGATATGTGACATAGGCCTATTCTACAATTCAGTGGGCTGTTCTCGAAGGGGTATGACCGTAGCGGCGGAGGAATAATGGCAGGTGGTTGGCTGATTGCTCAAGGTTCCTTCGGCAGCTTCTGGTCTCTCATCGCCCAGAGCGGGCCGGTGGCACTTCTGGTGCTTCTGGTTCTGCTCTTCTTCTCCGTTCTGTCTTGGACTATCATCGTATCCAAGGTCAGGGCCTACAAGAGGGTGGAAGAGCAGTCGTACGAGTTCACCGAGTTCTTTCGGCGCAGTTCGAGTCTCTCCGAGATCCACCGCGCCTGTGATGACTACCCGCTTTCGCCGCTGGCCGGAATATTCAAGGCTGGCTATCGGGAGTTGGATCATTGGATTCAAGCCAAGGGAGACATGAGCCGGACCAACCCCATGGACCAGCACGTGGCCATACGCAGCATAGGCGGGTTGGAGAGAGCGTTGCGCAAGGCGGCCGGCGCCGAGATGACCACCCTGGAGGGCTCCCTGAGTTGGCTGGCGACGACGGGATCGGTCACCCCGTTCATCGGCCTCTTCGGAACGGTCATCGGGATCATCAACGCGTTTCAGGGATTGGGAGAGGGATCGGGCACCACCATCCAGGCCGTCGCTCCCGGGATCAGCGAGGCCTTGGTCGCGACGGCGGCAGGCCTGTTCGCCGCAATTCCCGCGGTGATCGCCTACAACCATTTTCTGAACCGGCTGAAGGTCATCGGCATCGAAATGGACGATTTCACCACCGAGCTCCTGAATCTGATCGAGCGGAGTTTCGCCTGATGGAACGGATCCGCAGCCGCGGCGGCCGGTTCGTCCGGAACTCGCGTTTTCGGCCGGAATCGTCTCCGGCAGCTTCCGTCGGGCGGCAGATCGGCCTTTGCACAAGGAGGACTTCGTGGCCTTCTCCGGCATAAATCCGACTCGGCCATCCATGTCCGAAATCAACGTCACTCCGCTGGTGGACGTGGTATTGGTCCTCCTGATCATCTTCATGGTGACGGCGCCGATCCTCCAGACCGGAATCGAAGTCAATCTTCCCCGGACGCGCACCGTTTCCAGCGTCGATCCGGAACAGCGCGCCGTGGTGACCATCGGACGCGAGGAAACCTTGTACTATGGGTCCTCACCGTTGAATTTCAATGAGTTGGGCGACCGGTTGAAGACCGATATCGGGACCGGGAACCTGCCAGTGTTCCTCCAGGCCGACGAGGACGTCCGCTGGAAAACCATCGTCACCGTCATGGACGCGATCCGGGTTTCGGGATTCACGAACATCCAGGTGGTGACCCGGCCCTTCAAGGAGAAGGCCCCGTAGGCTACCGCAGGAAACCGATGCCGCAAAGCCGAATCCTGATCACCCACGTCAAGAGCGACCGGCTGTCGCGTCCCTTCGTCCTTTCGGCGGTGGGGCACGCCGTTTTGTTTCTGGGCGCCACCTTCGTGACCGATCTTTTTCCACCCGTGGAGATCGTCAGCGGAAGCACCGGCGTGGGCGGAGGCCAGGGAGGAAATCTGGTCTCGGTGGGCCTGGCGGCCGATCTGGGCGGCGGCGCCGGCATGTACAAGCCGGCAGTGACCCGCAAAGTCCAGGCGGCTCCCCCTCCCCAGACCAAGCGGAAGCAGGAGGTGACCCCGAAGCCCGCGCGCGACCAGATCGAGTTTCAGCAGAAGACTTCGCGCAAGCGCCGTTCCGTTAAGAAGAAAAAAGCTCCTGTCTCCTCAAGCGCCGGTTCCAAGGACTCCCAATCGAAGGCCAGGGCTCAGATCCCCCGGAAAGCCGACGCCGGCAGCGGTGGCGCCGGCGGAGCCCCGTCGGGATCCGGAGGTGGCTTCGGCGGTGGACAGGGAGTGCGCGTCGGCAGCGGCACCGGGCAGGAGGGATTGCACTCCTGGTACGCTCGCCAGGTCGAGCAGCGGGTGGGACAGAACTGGCTCCGGGCCTCGTTGGGTGCGCTGGCGAGACCCGTGGAGACGGTCGTCAGCTTCGAGGTGCTGCGAAACGGCCGGATCCATCGGATCAAACTGGAGCAGCCAAGCGGCGTCCGGCCCGTTGATCTGGCCGCTCAACGGGCCATCCGCGCCAGCAGCCCATTGCCCGCTCTTCCGCCTGAGTTGCGAAACCGAAGAGTGCGATTTGTGACCTACTTCCAATATCCCCCGCGGTGAAACAAGGGATTGCATCATGTCTCCAGCCATTTCGATCTTGACATTGACCCCGCTCCTCATTCTCATGCTCGTCGCGCCGGCGGGAATGGCGCAGCCGTCCGACGTCAAGATCTATCCCAAGGCGCGAGAGAGCACGCGCCTGGCCGTGGCCGACTTCGTGGCCCGGACGGCGGTCACTCCGCAGACCCGGACGGCCGCGAAGGTCTTCAATGACGTTCTCTGGACGGACCTCAAGTTCTCGGCCTTCTTCGAGATGCCGTCCAAGAGCTTCTATCCCTTGAAGCCGCTGCGGTCGCCGCAGGACGTGAGTTTCGATCACTGGCAGGCGCCGACGCTGGATGTCGACTTTCTGGCCTTCGGCAACGTCCACGTGGATGCCGCCGGAGCCATGATCGAAGGTTACCTGTACGACGTGAAGACGCGCCAGCAGGTGCTGGGAAAGCGCTATTCCGTCGCCGACGTGACGCTGATTCGAAGGGTGGCCCACCAGTTGGCCGACCAGATCGTCTACCAATTGTCGGCCGGCACCAGCCAGGGCGTGGCCAGCACGCAGATCACATACAGCTCGCTGAAATCGGGGAGCAAGGAAATCTACACCATGGACTACGACGGTTCCAACGTCCGAACCGTCACCGCCAACCAGGGAATCAACAAGTTTCCCGACTGGTCCGGCGACAATTCAAAACTGGCCTTCGTCACCATTCTGCCCGGAAGCGCCCGCTGGCAGTTCTGGATCCAGAGCCTGCAAGGCGGCCGGAGTGTCATTCCAACACCCACTTCATACGTGTCGTCACCGGCTTTCTCCCCCGATGGCCGGCAGATCGCCTACTCAGCCCGCGGCCGCGGGCATTCCAACGCGGACATCTATGTGGCGAACGCCGACGGATCCGGCAAGAGCAACATCTCCAACCATCCGGCCATCGACACTTCGCCGACCTGGAGCCCCTCGTCCCGGCAGATCGCCTTCATCTCGGACCGGACCGGGCGGCCCCAGCTCTGGCTCATGGATGCCGACGGATCCGACCTCCGGCAACTGGTGTCGGAAGGAGGTCACTGCGACAGTCCCAGTTGGGCCCCGGACGGAAGACACATCATCTACTCTTGGCAGGCCCCAAAACGTTGGAAACACGATGTTTATATAGTAGAAGTGGCCAGCGGAAAGATTTTCCAGCTGACGTCGGGAACCGGAAGCAACGAACATCCCGACTGGTCCCCGGACGGCAGGCACATCGTCTTCCAGAGTACTCGAACCGGTTCCAAACAACTGTTCATCATGAATGCCGACGGCAAGAGTAGAAGGCAAATTACGGCCTATGGTATAAACGAAAGTCCAGCTTGGTCAGGCTACCTGACCCGTCCCTGAGTGTATTTTTTCCTTCCAAGGAGGTTCAATGAACAGAGGCTTTCTGGTCACAGTGCGATTCGTTCCCTGTGTGCTGTTGGTGCTGGCGGTGGGAAGCTGCAAGAAAAAGCCCCCTCCGGCGGTTGTGGCTGCCGACGCTCCAGCGGTGGCGGCCCCCACCAAACCGGCGGCCGTCATGCCGACCATTGAAATTACGGCGGAGCCCGGCACCATCGAGCGGGGCAGCCAAACGACGTTGAGTTGGAAGAGCACCGATGCCACTTCCGTGCTCATCGACGGAGGTGTCGGCAACGTCGCCGAGACCGGTTCCCTGGTCCTCTCGCCAACGGAGTCCACCACCTATACGGCTATCGCCCGCGGCAGCGGCGGCAGTGCCCGTGACAGTACCCGCGTGACCGTGGTGCCCAAGAGGGCTGACAAACTGTCGGTCACGGATATCGAAGGTCTTCAGCGGGCCATCGACGATGGGCGGGTCCGTCCCATCTTCTTCGACTATGACAAGGCCCTCCTGAGTCCCAGGTCGAAGCAGATCCTGGAAGAGAACGCTCGCTGGATCAAGAGGTTCCCGACGGCGACGGTCATCGTCGAGGGTCACTGTGACGAACGGGGCAGCGAGGAGTACAACCTGGCTCTGGGAGACCGCCGGTCCCAGGCGACCCGCGACTACCTTCTGGACGCCGGCGTGAGTCCGACTCAGTTGGAGGCCCTCTCCTTCGGCGAGGAGCGTCCCTTCGAGAGCTGTCACGACGAGACCTGTTGGAGCAAGAACCGCCGCGCCCATTTCGCCGTCAAACGATAGGGGCAGGCGTTGAACTTTCCGCTCGGCCGTGGGACCGGGGCCATCTGTCTCCCCGGTCCCGCGGATTGCGGCGGTGGATTGTACGGGATGTCCGGTTCTTTCCGGAGGAACTCAACCTAGGAGCAGGCCATGAAACTGTCAGCAGCCGTTCTCGCGCCAGTATCGCTGGGATTGTTCGCCTTTTCGATGGGCGGCACCAAAGAGGAGATCATTCGTCTACAGAGCGATGTTCTCCAGCTCTCGAACCAGATTCGAATGCTCCAGAAGAGCACCGACGAGACCGGATCCGTGTTCCAGTCCCTACTGGAACAGTTGAATGATCAGGTGGCACAGATGAATCTGGCGACGGATGAGTTGCATCGGACCATGCAGGATCAGAAGACGGATGTCTTCAACCTGGTCACTTCGATCCGATCCGAAGTCCAGAATCTAAGCGTGAAACTGGACGACACCAACAACCGGCTGGCGTCCGTGCAGAAACAGCAGGAAGAGCAGCAACTCAGAATGCAGTCGCTGAG
>JAPOYZ010000091.1 GCA_026706325.1 Candidatus Aminicenantota bacterium | reverse complement strand
GCATTGGCCTACGCAAATGTTTCGGGGTTTCCATATCGACTTCTCCAGACCCAGAAATCGATCCTAACAGAGGCACTTTGTCTTGTACATGGCTTCATTTCAACGAATTTAGAAATCGCATTCGCCGATGTCCCATTCCCCAAGACTCTGGTCCTCAACGGCTGTTAGACACTGCGTTCGCGAACGCATCACCGATACCACCGGCCGATCACGCCGCGGCGAACGAGAGCACCCAACCGGATCAGGGGCCACAGGAGCAGATAGGCCAATTTGTGGTGCTTGGCCAGGTACTGGAGCATGTTGCGGTAGTAGATCTCCACGAAAGCAGCGTATCCCAGCCGGTCCAGCGAAGACCCGCCCAGATGGGTCCCGACCCGGAGACCGGGAAAATGGAGAATCTCCCAGCCTGCGGCCAGAACCCGGCGGCAGAAATCCACATCCTCGAACCAGGCCGGATGGAACCGGCAGTCGAAACCGGCGATGGCCTCCCACGCCCGGCGCCTCAGCATCCAGAAAGCGGCTGCGGGCTGTTCCACTTCCACGGCTCGCAACGGGGAATCATTGACCGCCGCCTCGTCCTCTTCGGGATCTCTCCTGCGGTCCAAACCGGCCGCCGCCAGCAGCTCGTCCAGGAAGACGGCGTCCCGAAGCAGGGTCCACGGTCCCGGAAGAGGACGAATCTGGGGAGTTCTGCCGGAAGCGGAGAGAAGAGTCCCGGTGGCGATCCCGCAACGCGGCCTCTCGTCGGCCTCGTGACAGAGGGTTTCCACCGTTCCGGGACGAAGGGTGATGTCCGGATTCAGAAGCACGACCCAGGGGGTGGCGACCCGGGCGATTCCCCGGTTGGCGGCGCCGGCGAAGCCCAGATTTTCTCCGGCCTCCACCAGTTCGACCCCGTCCCTTCCCAGCGCCGGCCGGGCGCTTCCGTCCTGCGAACCGTTGTCGACGACGACGACCCGGGCCCATTTCTTCCCCAGCGGTTCCATCGAATCCAACAGACGGGCCAGGCAGGAACCGCTGTTCCAGTTGACGATGACGGCGCTCAGGCCCGATGCGGCGTCCATGGGCACTCATCAACCCTGCGGGCTGCCACCATCCCGGAAGCGGCGGAAACGGGGCGTCACCGCCCAGCGCATCATCCCGTAGACCAGACCGGGACTGGTCAGATCCACAATGTACGCGTTGTCGATCCAATCCTCGATGGTGTGCTCCCAGATGTTCCCCCGGGCGACGGCGATGGAAATGGAATAGCTGCCCGGCCGCAACTCGGGGATCCGGAACCGAAAAGCTACCGTCAGCACGTCTCCCGTTCGCGCCGGCGGCAGGTCCAATCCGGCGTAGGAAGTGTTGGACGAGGTGATCTCGACCCCCATGCGGTCCCGGACCGTGAAGCCGACGATGGGATTCTCCAGATCTTTCAGCATCCGGGCCGAGATCAGCAGATGGACCTCCTCTCCGATCTGCGCCTGATTCAGGACCCGTCCGCCGGAAGAGTGCAGCAGCACGCCCATGATGCGGGCGCCTCCGTCACCGTAGCGGTTGTGGACATGAGGCACGGTGCGGACGATCCGGAGGCGGTCGTCTCTTCCGGCCCCGCTCCATTGGAGCCTCTCTCCCTCCCGCCCCGCTTGTCTTGCCGCTACCAGGGCCTGATAGCGCTGGACCACACGTTCCGGCGAGCCGTCCTCCAGCATTCTCCCCCGCTCCAACAGGATCGCCCGGTCGCAGAACTGGGTGACCGCCTGCAGATCGTGGCTGACGAAGAGAATGGTCTTGCCCCGACGGCGCAGATGACGGATCCGCTGGATGCAGCGGTGCTGAAAAATGAGGTCGCCCACCGCCAGGGCCTCATCCACCAGCAGGATGTCCGGGTCCACGTGGACGGCCACGGAGAAGGCCAGCCGCATGAACATTCCGGTGGAATAGACCTTGACCGGCTGGTCCACGAATTCGCCGATCCGGGCGAACTCCAGAATGTCGTCCTGGCGTTCCTCCATCTGGCGCTTGGTGAAACCCATGACGGCGCCGGCCATGAGCATGTTCTCCCGTCCCGTGAACTCGGGATTGAACCCGGAACCCAGCTCCAGCAGGGCCGAGACGGTCCCTCGAACCCACAAGTCACCCGTGGTCTGCCGATGGATTCCGGCCACCAGTTGCAGCAGGGTGCTCTTGCCCGATCCGTTCCGCCCCACGATACCCAGCGTGGTCCCGGGCGCCACTTCCAGGTTGATCTCCCTCAAGGCCCAGAACTCCCGGTGCAGGCGCCTCCGTTTCCCCAGAAACAGTTCCAGGAACTTGTGGCTGGGACGCCGGTAGATCCGGTATTTCTTGGAGACCCGCCTGAGGCTCACCACCGGCGGCGGCTCAGAGGGCATCGGCGAACTCCCGCTTCATCCCCCTGAAGGCGAGGCCGCCCAGGAAGAAAATCGCGAGTGAGAGGCCGGCCAGAGCCAGCCAGGATTCGGGCGGCGGTATCCGGCCCTCCAACAGCAACAGGCGGTACCCCTCCACAACGTGGGTCAACGGATTGAGCCGCAGCCAAAACTGGAACCGGGGGGGCACCATCTCCAATCGGTAGAAGATGGGAGTGAACCAGAACCAGAAGACCAGCAACACCGTAAGGACCTGCGCCGTGTCCCTCAGGAAGACCTGCAGGGCCGCCAACAGCCAGCCCAGGCCCAGAGCCAGCAGCATCAGCCAGAAGAACCATGCCGGCAGCAACCAGACGGTCCAGGTCAACAGGCCGAGGTAGAGGAGCACCGATAGAAGCACCGCCACGCCAAACAGGTGGGTCACCAGGTTTGAGGCGGCCAGAGTCAGGGGCAGGACCTCCGACGGAAAGAGGGTCTTCTGAATGAGGTTCCTCTGTTCCACGACCGACGTGCAAGAGCGCTGCAACGTGTCCTGGAAGTAGAGCCAGGGCAGGAGTCCGCAGAAAAGGAATACAGCGAAGCTGTCAGTCCTTCCCAGCTCGGGCCGAACCTGGAAGATGACCTGAAAGACAAAGGTATAAGCCACCAACAGCACCAGCGGATGAAGCAACGACCAGCAGAGCCCCATGACCGAGCCCACGTAACGGCTCTTCAGGTCACGCCTCACGAAGGTCCAGATCAGGTGCCGGCGCACCACGAGTTGGGTGAGGAAGCTGGACAGGATCTGGAACGGTACCGTGACCTTCACGCGGGAAATCATCTCACCGGGACTGGCGTGTCCGGGTTTCCTTTCGGACCGTATGTTAGCAGTCCGTGGCGATAGTCCCATGAATCTCCGGGATCGGCGGCGCTCGAAAGCGGGAGGCCTCTGGTATCATCGGCGGCGATTGCGGGCCGGACGGGCCGATCCGGAATCATCGGTCAGCGGAGACAGGACGTGACGGAGAACATCCTGGCCCTCGATTTCGACGGCGTGATCTGTGACAGCGCCCGGGAGTGCCTCTTCACCTCCTATTCGTGCTACGGACCGGTGGCCGGATTTCCTCCTGCATCGAACCTGGAGGAGATCTCCCCGAGCGTGCGGGGACCGTTTTTCCGAATGCGCCCCTTCGTCCGCGACGGAAAGGACTACATCGTCATCCTGAATCTCATCCTGGGCCAGGAGGGGGTCTCCCGCCAACAGGATTTCGACCGCCGCTCACGGGAACTGCTGCCGGATCTCTGCGCCTCCATGGGAGTCTCCGATCCCCGGGCCCTGGAGGAAGTGTTCCAGGAGCATCGCAGAACACTGCGCCAAAGGGACGAGGCGGCATGGATGGAGATGAATCCCCTGTACGCCGGGGTGGAGGAAGGGCTCAGATCGTGCCGGAGACAGTTCGACCGGATCTACGTCACCACCTCCAAGCCCAGCGACGCGGCCGCAAAGATCCTCCAATATCAGAAGATCGATCTCGCCACCGACCATGTCTACGGATATGACCGGGTCCGCCGCGCCCGGGGCAAGAACGGGCACCTGGCCCATCTGCATGAGCTGACGGGCGCCCCCTACTCCCGTATCCACTTCGTCGACGACCAGGTTTCCCACCTGCAATCGGCAGCGGAGCTGGGCGTCGGCTGCTACCACGCCACCTGGGGATACACGACCCCGGAACAGGTCAAGGACGGGAAAGCAGCCTCGGTGACTCCCCTGCAGGAAGAATCGGTGGCCGGCTGGATGCGGCGATTGCTGAGCTGACTTCCGGCGATCAGGAGTTCTCGCGCTGCTTCGGCTCGGCCTGCCCGGCCGGAGGCGTCCTCTCGGCGGCTTGATCCCGTAGCGACCGCAGCTCCCGGACCAGGTCCTGCTGCACCCGGGTCTGCTCCCGGACTGCCCGGACCATCGATTCCAGGCGGGGCTTGATCCCGAAAATTGCGAAAGGAACCAGGCACCAGATCAGACCCAGCACGACACCCAGACCCAGAATCAGAACGAACGAGCTTCCCAGGATGAAACCCAGGACGTCCATGATCGGCTCGGCATTCATCGCAGGCACTCCCGAAAACGGCGGACCGAGAGATTCGAAGGAACCGGAATTGATTTAACCGGCCGGTTCCAGAACGTGAGCGAACTCCTCGCGCCGGACCTGATCTCCGAACAGGACCGGCGCGCACCCCTCCAGGTCGTAGAGGAACAGGGCCCGGGTGGCCTGATCCGGATCGACGTCACGCACCAGAAGCGTTTCCTCTCCCAGTCCGGTCTCACCCACGACCCGGCCGTCCGGGGCCACCACCAGGCTGGTGCTGTTCTGATGCTTCTCATAACAGCAGTTGCAGGAGGCGACCCAGACGGTGTTCTCGGCCGCTCGAGCCAGGATCAGGGAACGGTGAATCGGAATCTTCCAGGCGGCCGGACGCGTCGTGTTGTTCTGAGGGTGAATGATGATCTGAGCTCCCTGGGAGACACACTCACGCGTGGCCTCGGGAAACCGGAATCCCTCAAAGCAGATGACGACCCCCACCCGGACTCCCCACAGCTCATAGGTCTCGAAGCGGGTCCCGGGGATATAGGCGGTGGCGTCCAGGGGAGTCAGCCGGACCTTGTGGTGGGCCCCCAAAATCTGGCCTTTCTCGGAAACGACCAGAGCCGAGTTGTACGGTTTCCCCAGCACCGGATCCTCCGGGTTGGGGATTTCGGTCCCCAGGATGCAGGCCATTCCCAATTCTCCGCAGCGCTCGGCCACCTGCCGATGGAGCCGGGAAAGATGGTCCGCCGGAACCGGACGCTCCGGTGGCGGCGGCGTCACGTCGACACGGTAGCCGACGGTGTGGGTCTCGGGAAAGCAGAGGATCTGCACGCCCCGGGCCGATGCCTCCTCCATGAACCGGAAGATGGTCCGGGCGTTGATCTGAAGGTCGTCCACCTGTCTGGCCTGAGCCAGCCCAATCCGGATTGAAGCCATTGGCGTTTCCCCCCTTTTTCCTCGAATCCTACCACTTCTCTCCTCTTTGCTCTCCGAACGGTTTATTCTGAAAACGGGAGGACCACCATGAACAGGATCGATCTGACAGGAAAGAACGCGGTCGTTACCGGAGGGGCCCGTGGCATCGGCTATGCGATTACCCGCCGCCTCCTGGATTCGGGAGCAGCCTGCTGCATTTGGGACATCAATGAGGAGACCGCGGCTGCGGCGGCGGATCGACTCGGGGAAACGGGAGCCTGCAGCTTCCGGACGGTCGATCTGACCCGGGCGGATCAGGTCGATGCCGTTGCCGAGAGCACCCGCGGCGATTTGGGGTCCATCGACATTCTGGTGAACAACGCCGGCGTCGCCGGCGCCACCAAGCCCCTCTGGGAGTATGACCCGGAAGAGTGGCATTGGGTCGTCGCGGTCGACCTGTTCGGCGTCTATCACTGCTGCCGTTCGGTGGTGCCCATGATGCTGGAGCAGGGCTGGGGCCGTATCGTGAGCATCGCCTCCATCGCCGGCAAGGAGGGGAACCCCAACGCGTCCCACTACAGCTCCGCCAAGGCGGGTGTCATCGGCCTGACCAAGGCCCTGGGCAAGGAACTGGCCACCAGTGGAATCCTGGTCAATTGCGTGACCCCGGCCGTGATCGAGACCGACATGCTGAAGGAGTTGACCCAGCAGCACATCGACTACATGCGGTCGAAGATTCCCATGGACCGATTCGGGAAGGTAGAAGAGGTGGCGGCCTTGGTGGCGTGGCTCTCGTCCGAAGACTGCTCGTTCAGCACCGGAGGCGTGTTCGACATTTCAGGGGGGCGGGCCACCTATTAGATGAATACGGAGGAAATGAAGACGGGGACAGGAATGTCCCCCCCTCCTGGAATGCGAAGGGCCCCGGCCTGGGGTCAGGCGCGGGGCCCAGAAAGGAATGGTTTCGGTGGCGTTGGGTCCCCTTCCCTCAGGAAACCCTCCTTGACACCACTTGACAAGAGTGGCTTCCGTTAGAAGGACGCCACCTCCGCCATACCATGTTTATCTATATCCACTGAATCACCTCCTTTCCGGGCAATACCCTCAATTGGCAGGACCCCTCCTGCTCGGCTCCGTGGGCCGCCCAAGTCCCTGGAACCGCCACCACTCCGACGCCGGAGCCTGTGGAACTCAGCAATGTTCGACCATGGGCCGGCCGCTTGTCAAATACCGGCCCGCAAACCCATCGATGCCGATTCCGACCCGCCCCGGGAGGATGTCGCGAGCCACCTGAACCATACGGTCCCTGTAGGCGAGACCGACAGATTCCTTGTCGACCTGCATCATCGCTTGAGGCAACGCCGTCTTCAGTGTCCGTGACCCGTCGGGGGTTCCGTCCCCCTCGACAAAATGGTCGATCACGACCCGGTCGGCGGCTTCACCGATTCGGCGAAAGAATCGCTCCGGATCCCGGATGGGCAGCAGGGGAGAAACGGTGATCACGGTGAAAAGGCCGAATCGCCGGAGCCGGGAAGCTGCCTCGAAACGTCGATCGACGGAGCTGGCGTGGCCGGGCAGGCCGGGGACGCCGTCGAGATCGGTCTCGATGGAAATATGAATCCGAAGCCGGCAGCGGCGTGAGAGTTCCAGGAAGAGGTCCGAATAATCCGTCACCCGGTGGGAGTGGGTCTGAAGCACCAGCAGGTCGGGCGGCTGCTCCAACATGGCCTCCAGGACGCCGCCGGTGACACGGTAGCGGAATTCCTGGGGCAGAAAGGGCTCGGTGGAACTGGACAGGAAGACTCCGAAACGCTCTCGGCAGCGGCGGGCCCAGTTCCTTTCCCGCCGCCAGTGCCGCCGGTAGGAAGCGGCAGCGTTCTCCCGGACCTCCAGAAAACTCCCCCAGGCGCGTCCCCGGGTCAGAAAGGGATTGTGCCGGACGTAGCAACCGGCGCCGCAGAGTGAGTTGCCGAAACTGCACCCCCGATAGGGCTGGAGCGAGTGGGAAGTGACGGTCTTCAGGTAGCCGCTGGTCCGGGTGAGGACGTTTCCCACCTCCCGCAAGGTGATATCCATCCTTCCCACTCTACGGGCTTCGAGCAGCGGGCTCCAGCGGGCGCGGTTGGACGCTTCAGTTGATCGTGCTCTGACCCGGCACCGGCAGATCGTCGGGGAGGACGTTGCGGTTCACGGCCTGGTCCAGATCAATGACGTAGGTGTGCGGAGACTCCAACAGAATCGGCGAATGGGTCGCCGTGACGATGCGCATGTTCTTCTGATCCACCAGTTCCATGAGCATCTTGAGCACTCGGCGCTGGTTCGACTGGGACAGGGCCATCTCCGGCTCGTCCAGCAGGAGCACCGTCCCATCGGGGAGCTTGGGAAACGACTCCTGGAAGAGCGAGAGCATGATCTGGCCATGGCTCGCGACATGGAGGAACTCCAGCATCTGCGGCTCGTCCTTGAAGAGGTGCAACTGATTGCGGGGGTTGTGCTGCTCGGCGTCGAAGAGGCGAACCTCCTTGATCTCCACGTCCCGGGTCTCGAGACGATACGAATAATGCTGCAGTCTTTCACCCCTGAGCGCATGGCAGATGGAATGAAGCAGCGTCGACTTCCCCGATCCGTTCTCACCGCTCAGCATGATGAGGGGATGACGCAGATCGACGATCATCGGCATGTGGAAGTTCAGGTTCAGGAAGACGGGGTGGGAGAGTATCTTGAGAAACATGGCTTGCTCGGCTCGAAATTGGCGGCCCCGGAGGCGGAATTCGCTGCGGGACCGGACCGGCGCCCCATGTTAGGAAGCGGGCCGGGACCCGTCAAGGAAAGATCGGCGGGCACGGTCCAAACAGCCAGCACTCCACGTTGAGCCTGAAGACCTCATGAGGGAAGGGTTTTTCGAAACTGTAAGCCGCCGAGGATCAGTATCCCAGCAACAGCGCCAAACGATCTCTATTTTCGGTCTTGAATGGGTTCAGAAACTCGACCCCACCCAGGCGCCGGCCATCTTGTAAATCCTCGGTCAGAATCGTCGAACAGCGTGCGCGGCGGGCGGCGGCCCACAGCATGGCGTCCCAGAACGATAGCCGGTGTTCCTCTACGACATCCATGGCATCGACCAATGCCTGATCGTCCGCTGAGGCGAGATCGAACAGACCGAGCCAACTTCGCACGAAAGCTCCCGCGTGCGCCGGATCAAGCAGCCCTTTTCGCGTGGTGGCTCGAAAGAATTCCGCTAGCGACTGGACCGTCAAAACGCAGTCGCAAGTCGCCGCCTGACCGATCAGCTCGACGGCTTCATCGTGCCGGAGTCCGGCGTCGCGGTCGACCGCATACACCAGGATGTTGGTGTCAATGGAGAAGCGCCTGGGGACGGATCTAACCGGCATTGCTCACCGCCGAACCCGTCTTGTCCCGGAAACTTCGGACTTCGACGGACGGGTGCGGTAGGATGAGATTCATCTCCGCGACCGTTCTACAAAGCGGTGGTCCATTCCGGTTAACGTTCATGAATCTCGTCCCGATCGATTCTCAGACCTCCGAGCGAGGCACCCTCCCTCAGGCGGGTCATCATCTGCCGGAAAGCCGCATTCCAGTTTGGGTCTGTGGTCTTGTCAGCCCGGTGGGGTACAAGCTCGGCAATCGGACGGCCTCTCCGGGTAATCAGGAATTCCTGACCGTTCTCAACCTCTTGAACCAGCTTCGAGAACTTCTGGTTGGCAATTCTCAAGGGAACAGTACGCATCGCTCTCTCCCGCTGTTCAATTTAATGTAGTATGTAATACAAATTGTATCTTCAGATCAAGTGAGCCCATGACTTGAGACCCCGTAGTGAATGTCCCGAGCCTCACCGATGGCAGCTTGGTTTCAATCTTGCCACGGAACGCTGGAGAGGCGTATTGTGGGGAATTAATTGCAATTGTCCAGCGAACGCTCAATCGATAGCGACCTGGGCATTGACGTGGCAGAAGAAAAACGGTTTGAACCGCAATTGCAGGAGTCGGCCATGACTGCAACGACCAACGGTTTCATGCAGCAATTCGAGGAGCAAGGCTACGTGGTGCTGGAGGGAATCCTGGACCCAGAGCGTGATCTCCAGCCCATACTGGACCACTACGAGCGGCTCGTGGATGAGCTCAGCCGTCAACTGGTGGAGGAGGGGGTCCTTACCAGCACCTATGAGGACCTGTCTTTCGGGCCGCGTCTGGCCGCCGTCGTCAGCGCGACGGGCGGCGCCTTCTTTCAGCGGATGGAGATCTCGCTGCCGCAGAGCGGGATCTACCCCGACACCCCGATCCATCATCCGCCCGAGGTGTTCCATCTGCTCAGAAACCCGGGACTGCTGGATGCCGTCGAAAGTTTCATCGGCTCCGAGATCTACTCCAATCCGGTCCAGCACATCCGCATCAAGCCGCCCCAGCGCCTGCTGTCAGACGAGGTGCAATCGAACTCGCTGATCTCGCGCACCTTCTGGCATCAGGACCAGGGCGTGGTGACTCCGGACGCCGACTCCACCAAGATGCTGACGGTCTGGATTCCGGTCACGGACGCCACCAAGGAGAACGGGTGCCTGATGGTTGTCCCGGGCAGTCACAAACGGGGTCTGTCCTTGCATTGCACGTCACCGGGAAAGTTCGAGATTCCCGACCGGTTCATCGGCGCGGGGGCCATCCCCCTGCCCATGAAGGCGGGCGACGTGCTCTTCATGCACAAGCTGACCATGCACAGCTCACTTCCCAATCGAAGCGACGACCTGCGATGCAGCTTCGATCTTCGCTACAACCCCACCGGACAGGCCACCGGGCGGCCCTGGTTTCCCGGTTTCGTGGCGCGGAGCCGTTCCAATCCCGAGTCGGAGCTCCGGGATCCGGAAGTCTGGGCCGAGAGTTGGCGTCAGGCACGAGACCATCTCGCCCAGGTCGATAACCCCAAGTTCCAACGCTGGGTCGAGGACGATCCCCGCTGCGCCTGACCTCCTTCTGATTCCCGGATTCCCGAGGGTAGCCCATCCGGCCGGATGGACGAATGTCTGCGAGGAGCGGCGGTTTCCAACCGCCGAACTCTTGAATGTGCATGAGGAAACGAGCACCTGGGGGAGAGGAGGAATGAGCGAAGGAGGGGCGATTTCCAATCGCCCAGTCTTCGTCGCCAAGTTTGTCACACCGGAGTTCGGCGGTTAGGAAACCGCCGCTTGTCCTTTCCTTTTTCTACCGGGCGACCGCCGGACCGAGCCGGTGGAGAAGCTCCCCTCTTTCCTCAGAAGATGTACTTCACTCCCAGCATGATCCGTCTGGGCCAGGTCACGTCCCGCTGAACCAAACCGAAGCTGCCGCTGGTGGGGTTAGTGACGACGGGGCCGAAGCTGGCGTGGTTGAAGGCGTTCAGGAACTGGGCCTGAAAGCGGAGCCGGTGTCCCTCCTTGATGAAGGTGTCCTTGATGACACTGATGTCCCAGAAGTCGACGGGGGCGGAACGGAGATTGCTGAAGCGGAAGGGGAAGGTCCGCTTGTGGGTCCCCTCGGGAGCCCTGGCGGAACTCCTCTCGAATCCGGCGTTGGTGTTGAACCA
>JAPOYZ010000234.1 GCA_026706325.1 Candidatus Aminicenantota bacterium | reverse complement strand
GTGGGCCTGCCCGTCACCATCGTCGCAGACTCCGGAGAGCGGTTTCGGAGCATGGGCCTGCCCGTGCTGGTCGACCGGGTTTCCGGCGCGGGTCCCCTGGCGGCGGTGTTCACCGCACTGACCGCCTCCCGTTCCCGGGACAACTACTTCATTCCCTGCGACACCCCCCTGGTTTCCCCCCGGCTCTACCGGATTCTGGCCCGGGCCGGCCGCGATTTCGACGTGGTGGTTCCCCGCGACGCGGCAGGCGGGCTCCATCCCCTTTGCGCCTACTACTCCCGCAATGCCGCGAACCCGATTCGAAGACTCCTGGAAGCCGGCGCCCGCCGGGTCGACTCGGTATTGGAAGCGGAGGACCTGCGGGTTCACGTCCTGCCGGCCGTCGAATGGAATCTGTTGGACGAGGGTTTCCTCAACGTGAACACCCCCGCCGACTGGGAACTCCTTCAACGGAAAATGGATTGAGTTCGTTTTAGTAGACAGGCCGTGGCGGATTTCGGCGTTGATTGTCAGTTGCGGCCGAACCATGGAGTTGACGAATTGAGGGAGAACCCTTCGGGCTTGTTCATCATTGCCTTCGTGATCACCGGGATTTTCCTGTTGGTCCTGGTGGCGCTGATCTATTTCCTGTTCACCGGGCAGAACGAGGAGGCCAAGAGTGTTCTCAGCCCTTTCCTGGTAGTATTGATTTTCATCGTCTGGAGAATGACGTCCCGTCTGGGAGCGAAGAGATGATCAATGACATCCTGATCGGAATTGCTTGGTTCGGAGCCCTGTTGGCCGCCGGCGTCGGCGGATATTGCACGGAAAAATACCTCCAACTGACGAAGAAGCAGGGCTCGGCGGCCAGCTCCGGGAACGGGTCGACTCAAGAAAAGTCATAGTCCCCAGGAGGGGACATTCTTGTCCCCCAATCTTTCGTGTCCCAACGTCAATGGGAATCCGGCGGCTGGAAACCGCCGCTCCGCCCGGAGGGATCCCTCCTCAGATCAGCTTCCGCTCCTCACAATAGGCACCGATCTCCGCCAAACTGAACAACGCGTGGATGGGAATCCCCAGGTCGGCCAGCGCATCGACGCCCCCCTGTTCCCGGTCGACGCAGACCACGATGCGTCCCACCGGAATCTCCAATGCCCTGAGCCGTGTCACCGCCCTCCGGAGGCTGCCCCCGGACGCCACGACGTCGTCGATCAGATTGGCTTCCCGGCTCGGGTCCGGCCGGCCCACGAACTCGGAGACGATCTCGCCCGGATAGACTCGCGCCTCCTTCCGCAACACCGAGAGGGTGATGAAGGGTTCCCGGCCTTTCCGGAAGCTGGCCAGGGATGCCGCCGCGGCGAGAGGGATGCCGGTGTCCGGGACTCCGATCACCTGTTGGGGCGTCTTCGGTGTCGACCACCTTTCCGCGATCTCGGCGAAACTGGACCCGAGGAGGGAAAAGAGGGCCAGATCGGTGTAGACGGCGGTTCGAAGATCGATGAAGACGGGAGTCCGCAGGCCGTAGCGGCGCCGCACCTCGGCTCCCAGCAAGATGGCCCCGGCATCGACCAAGCCCTCCAGCAGATCCCGCTTGCCGGAGAAGGAGAGGATCGTCGCTTGCACCTGCCACCTCGCGAAGAGTGTGTTCCGCTCCGAAGCCCTCCCCCGGAGTTCGTTACGGAGCCTCGTGGGCCGTCATCATGATTTCCACCAGGGCATCGGGAGACATGAGCACCGAGCCGAAGGTGGCCCGGGCCGGGGGCGATCCGGGGAAGACCGTCTTGTAGACCTGGTTCATCTGGCCGTAGTAGCGGATGTCGGACAGATAGACGTTGGCCTCCACCACGTGGCCGAACTCCAGGCCTGCCTGGGTCAGGACCGCACGGAGATTCTCCAGGGTCTGACGGGTCTGGGCTTCGATCCCCTCGGCCCAGCCGGTCTTTCCCCGTCCCACCATGCCCGCCAGGTAGAGCCGGCCGCCGGCTCGGATTCCCGGGGAGTAGGGACTGGCCGGAAGAGGTTCGCCCGCCGGGGCCGCCACCTCGCGGGAGCCTCCCCGCACGGCGACGCACTGGATCTCCACCTTCCAATCCTGGTGCATGAGCCTGGCCTGGCTGGTGGCCCGGGCCGGAGGATCCTTGGGGAAAAAGGAACGGTAGACGCGGTTCATTTCGGCAAAATCGCGGGAATCGGCCAGGAAGACCTTGGAGGAGACCACGTCCCCGTAGTCCATGCCGGCTTCCCGCAGGATGGCCCCGACGTTCTCCAGCACCGTGCGGGTCTGGGCCGCGGTATCGCCGGACCTGGAATCCCCGGTGACGGGATCGCTGCTGATGATTCCCGAGACGAACAGGGTGTCGCCGGCCAGCACTCCCCAACTGGACGGGGAGCCGGGACGCGTCCAGCCGCTCGGCGTGACGATGGTCTTCCCCCGTTCGGGCCGGGCGGCCACCAGGGCGATCTCCACCACCGCCTTGGGAAAGACGATGGCCCCTTCCACCGTGGCCCGCGCCGGCGGATTCTCGCGAAAATACTCCCGGTAGACTTCGTTGAACGGCCGGAAAAGACGGGTGTCCGAGAGGAAGACGTTGGCGCTCACCACGTCGGAAAACCCCATCCCCGCCGCCTTCAGGACGGTTCGCAGATTCTCCAGCGTCTGGCGGGTCTGGACCCGGATATCCCCTTTGACCTCCCGGGTCCCCGGCGTATTCCCCAGGGCGCCGGACAGATAGAGAAATCCGTTCGCCTCGACGGCCGGACTGAAGGGCAGCCCCATCCCCGTCCCCGGAGGGGCCACGACCTTGTGCCGCTCGGCCGGCAAGGCCAACGAAACCGTCAGGATAGAGACTGAACACGCGATGGAAAGACCTCGTCTCATGCCGCGTAATCCTATCGGCTGGGAATCTCCCCGAAAAGTCCCCAATACCGGGAAGCACTCCTGATATTCTGCCCGTCATGCTCCGGCGCTACCTCCGGACGGTCCCCTACCGCAGCCGTCCCGCCCTCTACTACGAGAGCCTTTACAGCATCGGCCGGGGGGCCTTCGTGGCCCTGCTGCCGCTGAGCTGGGTCGTGCTCAAGACCGTCCTGGACGGAGAGCTCTGGCAGTTGACGGTCTTGGGATGCATCTGGGGCTTGTCGGGGCTGCTGGCTCCCGGATGGGCCTACCTGGGCCGCCTGGCCGGTCTCCAGCGCCTGGTGGTCTGGCCCAACATGGCGGCTGGCCTGGCCCTGGCCGGCGTCGCGCTGGTGTCCGACGCCACGGCTTTCGTCCTGCTGGTGAGCCTGGCCTACCTGATGGCCGTTCCCACCCGCCTCACGGAGATGAGCCTCTATCGGATCTTCTATCCGGACTCCCACCGGTCCCTGGCCGTGGGTTGGCTCAAGGGCATCGCGTTCGTCATGGGCGCGTTGGCCACTCTGGCCGGAACCTGGCTCATCGATGCCGGAGACGCCCTCTACGGGATCATTTACGTCGTGGTGGGCGTGCTCCTGATCGGCTCCGCCTGGTGTTACGGACGGATCCGGATCCCGGCCCGCGTGGAGTCTCTGTCCGACGGTTCCATCCGCTACGCCGCGGCGCTGAGGGAAGGACTCAAAGCCCTGCTCGCCGACCGGAGCTTCCTCCTGTACCAGGGGGCCTTCTTCTCCACGGGTTGGGGCAACTTCATGTCCATGGTGCTGGTGGCCGAGGTGATGAGGGAGTCCCTCGACGCTCCGGTGTGGGCCATGGGACTGGCCGTGGCGATCCTGCCGCAGGTGCTCCAGCCCATCTCCTCGCCCCTCTGGGGCCGGTTCCTGGACCGGGTGAATCCCATGCAGGGACGCGCCGTATTCAGTTTCTTCATGGCCTCCGTCAACGCGCTCTACTGTTACGGAGGGCTCCAACTGCTGGTCTGGCCCTTCCTGGCGGGCAGCCTGATCCAGGGCCTGACCAACAGCGGCAACCAGATCGTCTGGACCACCGGTTCGCTCTACTTCGCCCGTCCCCGGCAGGTCGTGCTCTACAACACCGTCCACGTGGCCCTGACCGGTTTCCGGGGTCTGGCGGTGCCCCTGGTGGGAGCCTGGCTCTTCAGCCGGACCGGCCTCGGCTCCTGGGTCTTCGGCATCTCGTCCATCCTGGGCGTCCTGGGCCTGATCTCCATGATCTGGCTCCACCTGAAAGAGAGAGACGCCAAATAACGAGGAGCGACTTTCCTGTCGCCCCGCCGGAGGATTGGGGGCGACGCCAGTGCCCCCTTTACGCTTCCGGGCTTCCCCCCGCTGAATCCCACCACGACCTGATAGTAAACTGACCCATGAACATGCACCCCTCCCGTCCCGGCAGAACCCTCCATCCCACCCGTCTCCCGGCCCTTCTGATCGCGTGCTGCCTGACCGCACTCTCCGGAGCCTGCAATCCCACCGGCCACGCCCAGAAACCCGCCGGCCCCGTGACCTTCAACCGGGACGTCGCCCCCATCGTCTACAAGCGCTGCGCTCCCTGCCACCGTCCGGGACAGGTGGCCCCCTTCAGCCTCCTGAGCTACGAGGACGTCAAGTCGCGGGCGAGCCAGATCGAGGTGGTCACCCGGACCCGCTACATGCCTCCCTGGCTGCCCGAGTCGGGAAAAGGCCGATTCGTCGGGAACCGGCGGCTCACCGTCCGGGAGCTGGAGCTGCTCCAGGAATGGCTCCAGGGAGACCTGCCCCAAGGAGACCCGGCGAGCCTTCCCCCTCCCCCCGAATGGCCCCAAGGCTGGCAGTTGGGCGAGCCCGACCTGGTCATCCGGATGCCGCAGACCTACACCCTCCCGGCCGACGGTCCCGACGTGGTCCGCAACTTCGTGATCCCCAGCCCCGTCGACCGCACCCGCTACGTGAGAGGCGTGGAGTTCCGGCCCGGCAACGCCCCCATCGTCCACCACGTGGTGATCCTGGTGGACTCCACCGGGACCTCCCGCGCCCACGAGGCCAAGGACCCGGACCCGGGCTACGACGGCATGCTCTACAACCAGGCCACGAGTCCCGGCGGCCACTTCGAGGGCTGGACGCCGGGCAAGAGCCCCTTTCTGCGGCCCGCGGACATGGCTTGGCGCCTCGACCCCGGCACGGACGTGGTCTTCCAGCTCCACATGCTGCCCACCGGAAAACCGGAGCCGATTCAATCCTCCCTGGGGCTCTTCTTTGCCCGGAAGCCGCCGACCAAGACGCCCTACATGCTCCGTCTGGGCTCCAAGGTGATCGACATCGAGGCCGGGGAGGCCGACTACAAGATCCGCGACACCTATCGCCTCCCTGTGGATACGCGGCTCCTGAGCGTCTATCCTCACGCCCACTACCTGGCCCGGGAAATGAAGGGCACCGCCCGGCTGCCCGACGGACGGTTCCGGTGGCTGGTCCATATCCGGGACTGGGACTTCAACTGGCAGGACGAGTACCGCTACTCTTCCCCCATCTCGTTGCCCGCCGGCACCACCCTGGAGATGGAGTACACCTACGACAACTCGGCGGAAAATTTGCGCAATCCTCACAGTCCTCCCCAGAGAGTCGTCTACGGGCCCCAATCCTCGGACGAGATGGGGGATCTCTGGCTTCAGGTCCTGGCCGCCGACGGGAAGGGCTTGGAACGCCTGGTCCGGGACCACGCCCACCGGGAGTTGCTGGCCGACGTGGAGGGCTACGAGAAGCTGGTTCGGGACCATCCCGAGGACCCCCATTTTCGCGACACGCTGGCCCATCGCTATATCCGGCTCGGGGACATCTCCAAGGCCATCGGGGAATGGAAGGAGGCCATCCGCCTGAGTCCCCGGTTCTGGGGCTACTATTTCAACCTGGGCCACGCCCTCGACCAGATGAAACGGCCCGCCGAAGCCGTGACCTGGTACCGGAAGACGCTGGAACTGAAGCCCCGGCAGGCGCGGGCCCACAACAACCTGGCCGTGGCCCTTCAGTCCACGGGCAGGCGGATGGAGGCGATCCGGCATTTCCGGCGGGCGCTCCGGATCGATCCCGATTCCATGGAATCTCACCGGAACCTGGCCGCCGCGCTGGCGGAGGAGAGGAACTTCAGGGATGCGGCGGCCCACTTTCGCCGAGCTCTGGAGACGGGACCCCCGTCGGTGGATGTCCACACCGGCCTGGGGCGCGCTCTGGCGGGCCAGAATCGAATGCCGGAGGCGGTCGAACAGTTCAGGAACGCCCTGCGGCTCGACGCGAACAGCTTCGACGCCCACAATAATCTGGGGAACCTGCTGGCGGCCGGGGGACGCATGGAGGAGGCCCTGGCGCATTTCCGCAAGGCGGTGGAGTTGCAGCCGGACTCGGTGGAAGCCCTTGGCAACCTGGGTCTGGCCCTGCGGATGACCGGACGCTTCAATGAGGCCGGCCGCTACCTGGAGCAGGCGGCCCGCCGCCAACCCGGCTGGCCCGCTCCCCAGGCCGCCCTGGCCTGGATCCTGGCCACTCACCCCGATCCCGGCCGGCGCCGTCCCCAGGACGCGGTCCAACTGGGCCGCAGGGTCGTCCGGATGACCCGGGAACAGGACCCCCGGATGCTGGACGTCCTGGCGGCGGCCTACGCCGCAGCAGGGGAGTTCGATCAAGCCGCCGCCACGGTCCAAAAGGCGATCCGGTTGGCCGCCACCCGTCCCGGGAACCCGTTGGGACGGTTGCTGCGGGAGCGACTGAACCTCTACCGTCAGCGCCGCGCCTACGTCGAAGGTGAATGAAGCGGAAAGAGTAAATCCAAGGGCGGCGGAAAAGGCATCGAAAAGTGATCCCAACGATCTTTTCGAGGCTGGCCGAGCCAATCTGGCGCAGTCCTAAGTTTTTTCTTCTGAATTTTTTGACTCTCTAAACCGGGTCCTGTAAAAAGGTCCCAACATCGACGCTTACCAGACGTCTTTTTCATTGCGAACGGTCAAGACGGTCGAAAGTTCGTAACCGTTCTTGGCCTTCCAGGAGGGAATAACTCATGGGCTACAGGAGCAAGACTCTGTGGCTGGCGGCTGCGTGCCTCGTGCTCGTCGTGCATGCTCTGGCGGCGCCGCTGGCCTACGGACAGGCCGCCACCTTCTCCCGGTTGCTGGGAACCGTCAGGGACCAGACCGGAGCGGTGGTGCCTGGGGTGGAGGTCACGGCTACGGCCACGGCCACCAACATCCCGCACATGGCGGTGACCAACGACCGCGGTGACTACGTCATCGACAAGTTGATCCCCGGTTTCTATGACATCTCGGCGGAGCTGCCCGGCTTCAAGGTGGCACGCTCGCTGGGTGTTCGTCTGGAGGTCCAGACCGTATCCCGCGTCGACCTCACCATGGAGCCCGGTGACATTTCCGAGCAGGTGACGGTCACGGGACAGTCCACCATCATCGACACCGACAATGCCGAGGTGGCGGCGGTCATCGAAGAGAAGAAGATCCTGGATCTTCCTCTGGCGGGCCGCGACATGGTGAAGCTGGCCTACCTGACCACGGGCGGCACGCAGGAACGGCAGGAGATCGGCTACACCGCCCTCTACGCCTACGGCGGCGGGTATCCCACCTTCAACGGCATGTATTCGCACTCCAACCAGATCCAGTTGGACGGCTCCAACAACATGGGCTACATCACGCAGCGGCCCACGGTGCAGCCGACTCCGGAGACGGTGCAGGAGTTCAAGGTGATCACGAACAACTACTCGGCCGAGTACGGCCGCGTGGGCGGGGCGGTCATCACCATGCTCTCCAAGAGCGGGAGCAACGAATTCCACGGCCATGCCTGGTACTACTTCCGGGACGAGACGCTGGATGCGAACAACTTCTTCGCGAACCGGTCCCTGCGGGAGAAGCTGCCGGTGGACTACCACATCGGCGGCGGCTCCATCGGCGGTCCCATCCTCAAGGACAGGACCTTCTTCCACGGCCACTACGAGAAGTTCGTCGACGACCTGAACGTGGCCGGCTTCGCCACGGTGCCTTCCACGGCCATCGTCCAGGGCGACTTTTCGGGCAGTGGCGCCAAGGGGCCCATCAATCAACTCTACAATCCGTTCGACTTCACAGGAAGCCGCGCCGAAGGAACCGGCAAGCGGGCTCCCTTCCCCAACAACCAGATCCCGGCCAGCATGCAGGGAGCGGTCTACAGGAAGGTGATGGAACTGATGCCCCCGCCGGCTCCCAACCAGTCGGGCGTGACCGCCAACAACTACGCCTACCCCCGGGCGACCAACACCCGGATCGACAAGTACTCGTTCCGCGTCGACCACCAGTTCGGCAACGACGACAACATCTTCGGACGCTACAGTTGGCAGCGCTCGCCCACGTTCGCGCACTCCGGGGATTTGGGAATCCCCGGCGCGACCCAGGACGGCATCTACCGTTACTTCTATGACCGGTCCCGCGGCTACCAGATCGGCATCAGTTGGGTGAACCCCATCGGCTCCAACCTGGTGACCGAGTACACCCAGTCCATCTGGAAGTTCACCTGGCTCATCGGACGGCCCATCGAGGACACCAACTGGCCGCGGGTGCTGGGATACGACGACGGCCACAATTGGGAAGTGTATCTGCCCAACGGCAACCGCGGCGGCGCCAACATGCCCCGCCTGCAGCCCGACGGCTACACCCGTTATCGCGGCGGCAGGGAGTCGCCGCTGGCGGATTGGGGCCTGGGCTTCAAGTACACGGCCTCCTGGAGAAAGGGAGACCACTACCTGAAGTTCGGTTTCGAGCACGTCCGGAACCTGGATGTCCACTACTACTACATTCCGGAGTACGGAAACGGGTCCGACACCTTCAACGGCTATGCCACGGGCCAGCTCCAGTATGGTCCCGACGGAAGCTACTCCGGGGTCACCTATGGCGAGGGCTGGGCCGACTTCCTGCTGGGGACGCCCTCCGCGGTCAGCGGCAACGTCCTCGGCATCGGCGAGAACACGGGCCACTTCAACCAGAGCCACTACAACTGGTTCATCAACGACGACTGGAAGGTGACCCAAGACCTGACCATGAACATCGGCCTTCGCTGGGAACAGCCGCGGCCACCCTACTATGAGGGACACCCCAACGGGTCGTATACGAGGGACTATTACTACTGTTCGTACGACTATACCCAGGCCACCAACCGGATCGATCCGGTGGAAATGATGCCCAAGGATTTCGACATCGCCCAGTGGCAGGGTGCCGTAGGCATCGCCGTACCCTTCGCAAACCTGCCTCACCGGGGTTGCTACAAGGCCAAGTGGCGCTACTTCGCGCCTCGGTTCGGTCTGGCTTGGCGCATGTTCGGGACCAACCGGACAGTGCTGCGCGCTGGCGCTGGCCTGACCTATGACCAGGAGTTCGGCATCCTTCGCGCCCGGGTCATGCGGCCCAACGTCGGCGTCGTCAACTTGCCGGCAGTGCGAGGAGCGGCCGTGCCCACCCTCATCAGCGGCAAACGGATTGATCTGCCCCGCGATACCGGCGCGATCAACGCCGACGGTATTCGGGTCAACAGCCAATACCGTACCTGCTACTTTTCCGAATTGGATTGGCAGGAAGGCCAAGTCTATTCCTACAATCTCATGATCCAGCACGAGCTGTTTCAGGGGACCAAGTGGGAGATCGGTTACGTCGGCAACCAGGGGCGCCACATTCGTGAGATCAGTCCCTTCAACGTCGCCATGCCGGAAGGGTACGTCGTGCCTTTGATTGGCGGCGGCACGGCCACACTGACCAGCGACGCCATTACGGCCGGACCGCGCGAGTGGATTCCGGCTGAGACTCGCGGCGAGGTTGGACGTGAGTGGAATGGGCAGTTGGCCCGGCGGCCCTATCCCCAGGTCATTCCCAACACCATGCTGCGGCCGCACGGGAGCATGAACTACAACTCCCTGCAGACCAAGTTGGAGCGCCGCTTCAGCGACGGTCTGGCCCTTTCCATGGGCTACACCTGGTCCAAGGCCATGGCCATGAACTACAACGGGAACTGGGGAGACTGGTCGGGATCGCGCGACTACGAGCGCCACGCCCTGCGTGCGCCCATGCAGCACGACCGCTCCAGCACCTACTACATGTCCGCCATCTGGGTGCTGCCCTTCTTTCAGAACGCTGGGGGACTGACCAAGTCCCTGCTGGGCGGCTGGGAGCTCACCGGCATCACCACCCTCACCACGGGCGCCCCCTTCCGGGTCTACTACGGCACCGATCTGTGGAACCAGGGTCGCCGGTCGCGGCGGTACACCGACCGCCTGAAGGACGGGAATCTGGGCGGCGGAGCCACGGTGGAGCGGTGGTATGACACCAACGCCTTCACGGCCCCCGGCATCGAGAACCCGAACGTGCCCGGCCAGCGGATCATGGACACTTCGCTCTGCGGCGGAGCCGGTTTCTGTCACGAATCGGCAAGGCGGGCCCTGGGCAATGCCGCCCCCTATCCGCTCCGCTACGATGGAGTTCCCGTCGTGGATCTCTCGTTGCACAAGAATTTCGCCCTCGGAGAGGAGAAGACCTTCGACGTGCGGGCGGATTTCTTCAACGCTTTCAACCACGCCATTTTCAACGCACCCAACGGCAACCATTCCTCTTCGGCCGTGGGCCGGGTGACCTCGGCGGCGACGGCGCGGCAGATCCAGATCGGATTCCGCTTCTCGTTCTAGCGTTCCATGGGAAGGGGGACATTCCTGTCCCCCTTCCTCATTCCCTGGTCTCCCCTTGTAGGTTCGGTGGTTGCCGGGTCGTTGCCCGTGTTCTTCGGCGCACCAATCCGGACGACCTCGGACACCATCCAACTTGAAAGTCCCGGGAATTTCCGCCGTCCCACGCCAATAAAATCACGATTCAGTTTTTTGGCGCGAAACCGTTGCGACAGTTCAAATCGTTGGAGCATCGGCCGGGCGAGAAAACTTGTCCGAAGGGTATAAATACAGTATTAGAAAGACTTTATTTGTTCCCTTTCGAATCTTGGCACCCAAGTTGCTTAATTGGCTGGCGAGTCTGCGGAGCGGATTCAACCAGCACCCAAGAACAGCAGGTTTCTGGGGCAGGTGAATTTTTTTGTTGACGCGCCGAAACGAATC
>JAPOYZ010000070.1 GCA_026706325.1 Candidatus Aminicenantota bacterium | reverse complement strand
ATCCAACTCGGTGTTCTTCCAGATCCGGAGCCGACAGTGATGGATCGAGTGACGAATGATCATGCTGTCGGCGAAAACGGGCCAATCCAATTCCCTCGGGGGATCGAACTCCTCGATCTCGTCGGGATTCACGGGAACGACCATGTCCGGCGTCCAGTGGAGATGGGCGTCATCCAGCCATTCGCCGCAGAAATATTCCGTCCTGGAGGCCCGGAAACTGGACCTGACGTCCTGGACATCCTGCCGGACCAGGAAAAACAGTGAGGGCGAGGAAACCTCACTCGCGCCAAGTCGTCGATAGTGTTTCAAGATGGATGCCAGCCGCCGCGAATTATAGCACGGCGAAGGACGCGGGCCGTGAGCCGGCGAGCGCGGCGGCTGTCTGATTGACAGACATCCAGTGTCCAATATTTTTACATCGTGTATCTCGTTGAAATCTTGAGACTTACCCCCATTCGCGCCGTGACGGACTGTCAAGCCGGTTGACGGTTCCCTTTCTGGAGACTCGACGTAACATCAACAAATACAACGGTTTCCATGTTTGGCACGCGTCTTGCAACGGAATGCGGCAGAAGGAGGTGTTCATGAGAGCTTACGCAGCGAAACCGGCATCTTGGGAGCGGCGGCTGATCTCGGGAATCCGCAACGGGGACGAGGAAGCCTTCCGGGAACTCTTCAGGCGATTCCAGGGCAACGTCTATGGTACGGCGATCCGCATCCTCAAGGAGGAGCAGGCGGCCTGGGACGCTCTCCAGGAGACCTTCGTCAACGTTCACAGGGCGTGCCACAAGTTCCGGGGCGATTCCAAGCTGAGCACCTGGATCAACAGAATCGCCATCAACGTCTGCCTGGAGACGCTTCGGCGGAACCGGAAACACCGCCACAACCTGGACGGGGACGTTTCGGAATGGGGCCACCTGGAGGACGCTTCCCAGCGGACTCCGTTCGAAGAGCTCCGGCGCACGGAGATCAAGAGGCGAGTCCGGTCCGCCATCTCGGACCTCAACGAACGCCACCGCAAGGTGGTCTGGCTGCATGACCTGCAAGGGTTCACCATCCGCGAAATCGCCCAATCCCTGAAAGTCGCCGAAGGCACGATCAAATCGCGCCTGTTCTATGGGCGCCGCCGGCTGCGCCAACGCCTCGAGGCGGCCTGAGCTTCGGTGGCGTCCGTCGCCGCGGCCTCCCCCCGGTCGCGGCGGCGTTCCCTTTTGTGGGAAGTCCAGGGGGGACGGCCGTCCCCCCTACCCCCCTCTCGGCGGCAGGGATGCCGCCGCTCCTACCTTGCCGCTTCATAACGTTTCAGCTTGGAGATGATGGTTTGGCGGCTCACCTGGAGCGCTTCGGCGGCCCGGCTCCGGTTGTTGTCGTGGACGCGGAGGGCCTCCAGGATGAGTTCGCGCTCCAGTTGGGCCAGCCTCTGCTTCAAGGACCCCTGGGCGGGACCCGATTCGGGTGGAAAGGAGATCCTCCCCGACAGCGCCGCAGGTGAGATGGCCCGGTCCGGCTCGGCCAGAATGACCAGCCGTTCTACCTCGTTCTCCAGTTCCCGGACGTTTCCGGGCCAGGAATAGCCCCGGAGCACTTCCAGAGTCCCGGGTTCGAAACGGCAGCCGAACTTGTTCAGCCGCCGGCAGGAACGTTCCAGAAAGAATTGGGCCAGCTCGTCCACATCCTCGGGCCGGGCCCTGAGGGGAGGCACCATGACGGTGAAGACGTTGAGGCGGAAGTAGAGATCCTGCCGAAAGCGGCCCTCGGCCACCTCCCGGATCAGGTCCCGGTTCGTGGACGCCACCACGCGGACGTCGATCTTCCGGGGGGCTTCGGCGCCCACCGGAAAGATCTCGCTCTCCTGAAGCGCCCGGAGCAGCTTCACCTGCAGGTCCAACGGCGCCTCACCCACCTCGTCCAAAAAAATCGTTCCGCCGTCGGCCAGCTCGAAGTACCCCTTCTTCTCGTCCGTCGCGCCGGTGAAGGCTCCCTTCTTGTGACCGAAAAACGCGCTCTCCACCAAGTCGGCCGGGACGGCGCCACAGTTGACCGGCACGAAGGCTTCGCTCGCCCTGGGGCTCCGGTCATGGACGTACCGGGCCAGAAGCTCCTTTCCCGTTCCGGTCTCCCCCTGCAGAAAGACAGTGGAACCGGTGGGGGCCACCCGGTCCAGCGAACCCAGCAGCGTCCTGATGGCGCGGCTGCGGTAGACGAGCCGGGGTTTGGAGTCCTCCAAGAGCTGCTTTTCCTCTCGCAGTTTCGAGTTCTCCGCCTCCAGGCGGCTGTTGATCCGGTGGAGCTCCCTTCCGAGACGCTCCTGCTCCCGCTTCAACTCCCAGCGGCCCAACTCCTGTTTCACCACCTTCCGCAGGGATCCGGGATCCCAGGGCTTGGTGATGTAACGATGGACATGCCCCTGATTGATGGCGTCCATCAGGTCCTCGGACTCGGTGTATCCGGTGAGAATGATCCGCACCGCGCCGGGCCGGATGTGAAGCGAACGATGCAGCAACTCCACACCGGTCATGGCCGGCATCCTCTGATCCGTGATCACGGCCGAGACCTCCCTCTGCCGCAGCAGGTCCAGAGCCTCCTGGCCGGAGGTGGCCTCCAGCACCTCGTAGTCGTTGATGAAGGTGCGGCGAAGCTTCTGAAGATTGCCCGCCTCGTCGTCAACCACCAGCAGTGAGTGCCTGTCGTTCATGAATTCAGGGGAAGCCGGACGCAGAAACGGGTGCCGTGCCCGACTTCACTCTCCACTTGGATGGACCCCTGGTGCTGCTGCACGATCCCGTAGCTGATGCTCAGACCCAGTCCCGTGCCCTGACCCACGGCCTTGGTGGTGAAAAAGGGCTCGAAGACCTTTCCCAGGTGCTCCTTCCTGATCCCGGAGCCGTCGTCCTCGATCTCGATCACCGCCTCTCCGTTGTCCGTGGAAGTCCGGATCCGGATCTCGCCGCGGTCGGGAATGGCCTGGCAGGCATTGGAGAGGACGTTCATGAAGACCTGGCTCAGGCGCCCCGGGTGGCACTCCACCGGGGGCACGTCGCCATAGTCCTTTTGGATTCGGATCCGGTCCCGGTATTCGTTGTGCAGCAGGTTCAACGCCAGGTCCAGCGGCTCCTGGATCGGCACCCGCTGCGTCTTTTCCACGTCCATCCTGGAGAAGGTCCTCAGGTCTCCGATGATGGCGTGGATTCGCTCGGCCCCCTCCTCGAAGTTGTCCATCAGGCGGTCGAGATCCTCGATGACGAAATCGTAGTTGATCCGCCGCCGCAGGGAATCGAGCGTCTCCCGGTCGTCCGGCGTGAGTCCGGAATGGCTGTCGTAGAAGCGGATCACCTCTTCCAACTTCTGAACGTACTGGCGCAGGAAGTCGGTGTTGCCGTAGATGAAGTTCAGGGGATTCTTGATCTCGTGGGCGATGCCGGCCACCAGTTGGCCCAGCGACGCCATCTTTTCGCTCTGCACCAGTTGCACCTGGGTATCCTTGAGTTCCTGGTACGCCTTCCGGACTTCCCGGCCGGTCCGCTCCAGCTCGCTGGTCCGTTTCCTGACCTTCTCCTCCAGGCTGCGATTGAGCTCGATCAGGGCGTGGCTCCGGTCCTGAAGCGACTGGGCCATTTCATTGAAGGTCACCGCCAACTCGCCGATCTCGTCCCGGGAGGCCACCTGCACCCGCTGGTCCAGCTCGCCGCCGGCCAGAACGCGAGCGCCCCGGGTGAGCCGCTTGACCGGGACGGTGATGCCCCGGGCGATGGAGTAGGTCAACAGTCCCACCAACAGGGCGGTCAGCGAGACGGCCCCCATCAGCACCCGTTTCAGGTCCTGCACCGGGGCGAAGATGTCTTCGTCGTTGATGCCCACTCCGCAGATCCACCGGAAGAAATCGTGATTCACCACCGCCAGGCCGCTGATCTTGGAGGTTCCGGGGGGATACTCGTAGTAGAAGTGGGTGGCGCCGCCGGCGATGGCGTCCTGGAGTTCTTCGAGGCCGTGGTCCTCCCCCAGACGCGACCCGTAGTTGTCCACCAGGGGAACCCGTCCCCCTCCCGAGCCCGGACGGTTCCTCCGGTACTTGTGTCCGATGACGGTGTTCACGTCCTTGCCGAAGAGAAAGGCGTAACCGGAGGTCAGGGAGCGCCGTTCCAGGTCCTCCTCGATGTTGTCCAGAATCGCCTGGACATACTCCCAGTTCATGTAGGCCAGGATCCCTCCCAGAAGCGCCCCGTCCTCCGACAAGAAGGGAGCCGCGAACCCGATGGATATCTGGCGGGCGATGTCGTCGTCCTGATAGGAGTAAAGCTGACGGATCAGAGGCGAGGCGTGCCAGTCCAGGTAGCCGAACCGCCCTTGGCGGACCTCCTCCAGCCAACTGCCGTCCCCGGTGTAGGAAAGGAGGCTCTGTCCCCGCAGGCGCGCGAGGCGTTCCGGGTCCAGGCTCACCCCCACGGCGTTCCGGTCGATGCTGCTGGTCCAGAGCACACGGCCCTCCCGGTCGAACAGCACCAGAAGGTCGTAGACCTCGTGCACCACCACCAACTGGTCCAGCAGCAGCGTGGGAGGATCGACCCGCCGGACCAGGTAGTCTTCCAACTCCCGGTAGAGGGTCATGGAGACGGTCTCTTCCTTCTTCTCCAGGATCGAAAGCAGGATGTTGTCGGCGATGCCCTGGGCGACCTGCTCCAGGTAGAGGACGGTCCGGTCCTGGGTGATCTGCTCCTTGGCCTGGTAGTAGGCGAAGACGCAGATGGCGGCTAGCGGGATCACCGCCAAGGGGAGAATGAAGAGGACCAGTTTGTGCCGGAGGCTTCTCACGGAGCTCCCTTCGATGTCCAGAGTGTGGACAGTTCAGTGACAAATCATACTACACTTGCGTGGGAGGAGCGTAGTCCTCGTCGCCCTCCGGGAGGGAGCAGAATTTGACAAAAGCAACGAGTGTCGGTAGTTTCACGGAGGTTGCCCAGGTTACTTTAAATTAATTGGGCGACTTACTAGGAGGTCCCTTCGGGGGCCTCCATTTGGTTTTAGGAGAGAACTTTCCATGGATCGTGTTGCCGTCTTCGTTGATGCGGGCTACCTGTTCGCCCAAGGGGCGATCGAGATTTTCGGTAAGAAGTTGAAGCGCGGTGAGATGATTCTCAACCACAATGCAGTGACCGCCAAACTGAGGACGTTCGCGGAAACCCACTCGAACCTGCGGTTGCTCAGAATCTACTGGTATGACGGCACTTCCCAGGGGCCGTCATCTCAGCACATGGGAATCATCTGACCTCAGCGATTTCTTGACACGCAGTCCGTACACCCGACCAGAGCCGGACTCCGAGGAACTTACGCTCGACCCAAGTGGAATCAGTGATACTGTCGATCATCTCGAAAGAGTCGCACGGGACGTAGCTGCCACCGTGCCCGAAGGCGAAGTCGCCACACTCATCGACAACATCCGGCAGACAAACACGCGTCCGAAACAGATTGACGCTCCCCTCCTGGCACGGTCACGTAATGCCATTGGGTGCGACCTCGACCCCGCACAGAAACGGCTGGTCCGAAACGCCTTTCTGCGTAAGCTCGAGGCTCGACTGAACGAACCGTCAGTCGAAGCAAGTCAGCCACCGATCGTGGACTCGTGACCACCAGGTTTGGGTCCTTTCGCTGACACCGCCAGTTCATCCATCACTATGTCGCTCATCATCAGCGTCTACACTCGCGAAGGAATCGTCATGGCGGCAGTAGAGGGGGGACTCCGTCCTCACCCCCCTTCGGCGACAGGAATGTCGCCGCTCCTCTCCCCATCGGCGACTAAAAGGCGCGGCTCCGGACGGTGATGCGATCGATCCACTCCAGGTCGGGCTCGTATCCGATCCCGGGGTCCAGGGAGGGCGTGATGGTCCCATCCGCGTCGACTTCGATGGGGGGCCGGGCCGTGTCCCGGTGGAAATAGCGGCGGCTGGCCGAGACGTCGCCGGGGAGTGTGAAGTTCTCCAGAGTGGAGAGCGCCACATTGTGGGCCCGCCCGATTCCGGTTTCCAGCATCCCTCCGCACCAGACCGGGACGCCCCGGGCCCGGCAGACGTCGTGGACCGCCTTGGCCTCGGTGTGTCCGCCCACGCGCCCCATCTTGATGTTGACGATGCGGCAGGCTCCCACGGAGATGGCATGGTCCGCGTCCCGCCGGTGGCGTATCGATTCGTCCAGGCAGATGGGGGTCCGGAGCCGGGCCTGGAGTTCCACGTGCCGGAAGACGTCGTCGTACTCCAAGGGCTGCTCCATCATCAGCAGGTCGAACCGGTCCAGTTCGGCCAGGTGGTCGAAGTCCGTCCGGTCGTAGGCGGAGTTGGCGTCCACCATGAGGGAGATCCGGGGAAAACGCTTGCGCACGGCGGCCACGATCCGTACGTCCCAACCCGGCTTGATCTTGATCTTGATCCGCTGGTAACCGGCCTCCAGCTCCTGCTCGATCTTGCGCAGGAGAATGCCGGGGCGATCCTGGATGCCGATGGAGACCCCGCACGGGATCGGGCGATGGCGCCCCCCCAGGAGCTTCCACAGGGGGATGCCCGCCGCCTTGGCCTGAAGGTCCCAGAGAGCGGCCTCAAGACCCGCCTTCGCCATGGGATGCCCCCGGACCGAACGGACCCGGCCCGGATACTCGTCCGCGCGGCTGAAGCGGACGCCCAGCATGCGTGGGACCAGGAACCGGCTCAGGACCGGCCAGGCGGTGTCCACCGTTTCATAGCTGAATCCGGGCGCATCGTCGGCGACACACTCGCCCCAGCCGGAGAGTCCGTCCGCCCGGACCTCCACCAACAGGACCCGGCGGCCATGGATCCGTCCGAAGCTGGTCTCGAAGAAGTGGACGAGAGGAAGGCTGACTTCGCGAACGATCACCCGCTCCAGCTTCACGCCTTCGCCTCTTCTCTTTTCGGTTTCCCGCCTCCTTTGCTCCCCCATCCTCCCCCGCCGGGAGTCTCGATCCGGACGGCTTGTCCGGCCGAGAGTTGGAGAGACACCTTGCCGGCGAGGTTTCTGCGGCGGCCCTGGACCACCAGGTAGTTCCGGCCCTTCTTCCCGGTCTCTCCGCCGCTGAGTCCATAGGGAGGGTTGACGCGCCTCTCCGAGAGAATCGTAGTGGTGCAGTCGGTCAAGGCCTCCAGGGTCCGGACGATTCCGTCCCCCCCTCGATACCTGCCCTTGGCGCCGGATCCGTACCTCAATCGATACTCCCGAACCCGAAGCGGGAAGTCGTACTCCAAGGCTTCGATGGGCGTGTTCAGGGAGTTGGTCATGTGGGTGTGCACGCCGCTGGTTCCGTGGCCGCCCGGGCCGGCCCCCATGCCGCCCCCGATGGTCTCGTAGTAGGAGAAGGGTTTGCCGGTGCCGGGGTGGAGGCCGCCGATGGTGATGTTGTTCATGGTGCCGCTGCTGGCGGCCGGAATCTGGCCGGGAAGGGCCTGGGCCAGGGCCCGGAGCAGGACGTCCACGATCCGCTGGGAGGTCTCTACGTTGCCGCCGGCCGTCGCCGCCGGAAACCGGGCGTCCACCACGCTTCCCTTCGGCGTCAAAACGCGTACCGAGCGCATGAGCCCGGCGCTGGCCGGAGCATAGTCGGGAGCCAGGCAACGGAGAACGTAGTAGACGGCAGACCGGGTGACGGCTCTGACGGCGTTGAGGCAGCCGGGCATCTGGGGGGCCGATCCGGCGAAATCGATCTTCAAGGAATGCCCGGCGACCCGGACGCTGACGCGAATCGGAACCGGCTCCGGTCCTTCCCCGGGGCCCGCCTCATCCAACAGGTCCTCGGCCGCGTAACGTCCGTCCGGAATCCGGCGAATGGTCTGCCGCATGATCTTCGCCGAATAGTCCTGGAGGGCCCGACAGTATTTCTCCACCTCAGGCCTGCCGTTCTTTTCGACCAGCACCCGCAGCCGCTTGTCCCCGACTCTCAGCGACCCCACCTGGGCGGCCAGATCCCCTTCCCGCTCCAAGGGCGTGCGGACGTTGCTGAGGAGCAGGCGGAGCAGGTCGACATTCAATCGGCCCTGCCGGTAGAGCTTGGACGGCGGAACCCGGATTCCTTCCTGGAAGACGTCCCGGCTCAGGGGCATGGACCCGGGAGACATTCCCCCCACGTCCGCGTGATGGGCGCGAACGGCCACGTAGAAGACGGGGCGGACGAACCCGTCCGAGGGTTCGAACACCGGCGACACCATGGTGAGATCGGGGAGATGGGTCCCCCCGGCGAAGGGGTCGTTGAGGATCACCACGTCGCCCGGCTGCAGCGGTTCATGGTCGAGCGCCGCCTGGACCGACATGGGCATGGAGCCGAGATGGACCGGCATGTGGTCCCCCATGGCCACCAGTTGCGCCTTCGAGTCGAACAGCGCGCAGGAATAGTCGCGGCGCTCCCGGACGTTGGAAGAATAGGCGGTCCGGTGGAGCGCCGTCCCCATCTCCTCGGGAACCGAGGTCAGGAGATGCCGGTAGACCTCCAGGCGGACAGGATGGATGCGTTTCGCCACGAGCGCAAAGATAGCAGAGAAAGAGGAGCGGCGACTTTCCTACCGCAGGGAGCGGCGTGATTTACAGAGAAAGAGGAGCGGCGACTTTCCTGTCGCGGGGAGCGGCGGTTTTCCTACCGCCGACCAGGGGGGTGTGGGGGGACGGCAGTCCCCCCTCCATTATTCCGGTGCGCAAGGAACGGCCAATCGGAAATCGCCCCTCCGTGAGGAGCGGAAGACCGGCTGCTATAATCCCCGACTCCCATGCGGCGACTCGTGCTCACACTGCGGATGATCAAGTTCGAGCACACCGTCTTCGCCCTGCCCTTTGCTTTTCTGGGAGCCCTGCTGGCCCGGCGGGGCCTCCCCGCCGGAGAAACCTGCATCTGGATCGTGGGAGCCATGGTGGGCGCGAGAAGCGCGGCCATGGCCTTCAATCGGCTGGTGGACCGGCGCCAGGACCGGCTCAATCCCCGGACCGCCGGGCGGGAGCTGCCACAGGGACTGCTGAATCCCGGTTTCGTCATCGGCTTCATTCTGGCGTCCGCGGGGCTCTTCTTCTTCTCGGCCTGGAGCTTGAACCGGCTGGCCCTGCTGCTGTCGCCGGCGGCCCTGGCCATCGTCCTGCTCTACAGCTATACGAAGAGGTTCACCTCGCTGTCCCACCTGTTTCTGGGCCTCTCCCTGGCCATCGCGCCGGTGGGAGGCTGGGTGGCCGTGCGAGGAGAACTCTCCTTGAACCCGTTCTTCCTGGCGGCGGGCGTTCTGCTCTGGGTGGCCGGTTTCGACATCATCTATTCCTGCCAGGACGAGGAATTCGACCGCCGCATGGGCCTGTACTCGATCCCGGGCCGCCTGGGTGTGGCCGCGGCCCTGAAGATCTCGGCGCTGATGCACGCCGCGATGGTGGCCGTCCTGGGCTACGCCTTCTACTCCTCCGGTCTGGGCCCTTTGAGCTGGGCCGGCCTCGTATTGGTGACGGCCGCCCTGATCTACGAACATCGAATCGTCAGTCCTTCCGACCTGAGCCGGATCAACGCCGCGTTTTTCACGGTCAACGGCGTTATCAGTCTAGGGCTGCTTCTGTTCGTAGGTCTGGATCTATGGCTGTTCCGGTAGGCGAATCTCCGACCCTGTGGCTGGACCTCTCCACTCAGAACCGGCCGGGAGAATCTTCTCTCCCGCCGGACGGGCGGGAGCCTGTGGTCCGCATGGTGGACCTCATCGTCTTCGACGCCATCGGCAAGAGAGCCAGCGACATCCATCTGGAGACCTACGACGGGGAGTTCCGCATCCGCTACCGGATCGACGGGGTCCTCTATCCGGTCGCCTCCCCTCCCCTGGCCCTTCGAGATGCCCTGATCTCCCGAGTCAAGATTCTGGGCGATCTCGACATCGGCGAACGGCGGCTTCCTCAGGACGGCCGAATCCGGATGAAGGCGCCGCAGGCCGGAGAGGACCAGGAGATCGATCTCCGCGTCTCCTCGCTCCCCACCATATTCGGAGAGAAGCTGGTGTTGAGGATCCTGGACCGGGAGCGCCTCCCGCGCAAACTGTCGGACCTGGGGATGGAGGAGGCCTCCCTCGGCCGGATGAGGCGGGCCCTGCGGAAATCCCATGGAATCGTGTTGGCGACCGGCCCCACCGGCAGCGGGAAGACCAGCACCCTCTACACCTGCTTGTCACGGCTCAACGAGCCCGGATTGAACATCAACACCGTGGAGGACCCGGTGGAGTTCAATCTCTCGGGAATCAACCAGGTCCAGACCAAGGACTCGGTGGGTCTGGGCTTCGCCACGGCGCTCAGGGCACTGCTTCGCCAAGACCCGGACATCCTCATGGTGGGGGAGATTCGCGACCGGGAAACCGCGGTGATCGCCATTCGCGCCGCCATCACCGGACACCTGGTGTTGAGCACCCTGCATACGAACGACGCCGCGTCGACGCCAGGCCGGCTGCTGGACATGGGGATTCCTCCGTTTCTCATCGCCAATTCAGTGAACCTGGTGTGCGCCCAACGGCTGGTGAGGAAGCTGTGCGGAGAATGCAAGGAGCCGGACCGGTCCCCGGCACCAATCCCGGAACCGGCCCGAACCGGGCCCGACCCGATCCTCGAGGTCTCCCGCTTCGAAGCCCGGGGTTGCCCCGCCTGTCACGGCACCGGCTACCGCGGGCGGATCGGACTCTTCGAGGCCATGGAGGTGACGGAAACCATCCAGCAACTGATCCTGCGGAGAGCCGACGCCACCAGGATCCGCAAACAGGCGGTCAGCGAGGGGATGATCACCCTGCGCGACAGCGGACTGGAGAAGGTCCGCGCCGGCGTCAGCACCTTGGAGGAGGTGCTCAAGGCGACGCACCTTGCTTGAGCGGTGGAACATGGGGGTTGACCAGACGCGTCCCACAGGACAGATCCTGAACCTGTTGCGGTTGGCCCACGACTCCGGCGCCAGCGACCTGCATCTCATTCCCGATTCCGTGCCCCGCCTGCGTGTCCATGGCCGGCTGGTGGCCGCGGCCCACCTCCAACCGCACCTGGCGGAG
>JAPOYZ010000137.1 GCA_026706325.1 Candidatus Aminicenantota bacterium | reverse complement strand
CCGGTCACCGCCTGCACCAGGACCTGGACGGCTTCGTCGCTGATCTCGTTGTCCAGGTTCCGGCTGGCCAGCCAGTGGGGATATTTCCTGAGCCGGTCGTCGGAGGCCTTGTCGGCCAGCATGGTGTTGGAGATGAAGGCCATCTCGCTGACCCGGTTTTCCAGGCCCCGGCTGAAGGCCAACGCCGATTCCCGCCTCACCTCCCGGTCCGGGTCATAGAGGCGTGAAAGCAGTTCCTCGCGGGTCAGCTTGCGATCCCCGCAGGTATAGCGGGCGGCACCGTGCATCTGGTCGAAGAGGCGATTCCATGCGGACCTGCCGGTCACCCGCTTTTCCGCCAGGATTTTCTCTTCCGGCTCGCTCAGGACGTGGGGAGCCCGCAGCCGCTCCACCTCCAGGTAGTGCCGGAAGGGTTGCAACTCCCGGCTGGAAAGCAACTCGGCCGCCCGCCCCTCGTCCAATTGCAGCCACTCCAGTTCGAAGAAGAGGATCTTGCGGACCAGTTGCGTCGAGGCTTCCCGGGTCTTCTGCAGGAGAGCGCCGCGGCGGGAATCCTGCGTATCAGTGCACCAGTGCAGGTAGGCATAGGAGCCGGCCCGTCCCAAACCGACCTGCAGAGCCTCGTATTCGCGGACGGCCTGAGCCAGCTCACGGCCGTCGAGACAGCCCACCCGACCCCGATACCGCTCGGCGAAACCGGCCGCCTGGTCCTGCGTCCGCTCCAGATCCCTCTCCAGGGCGTCGGGGCCGGGATAGAGGTCGTCCAGGTTCCAGTGAACCCCTTCGGCGCCGGTGCGCCCGTTGGCGCCTCCGTTCGGTTCTTCCGGCCCCAACAGAGACAGAGGCGGCCCTTCCGCGTGCATTGCCTTAGATTAGCAGCCCCGTCCGTCCACAACAGTCCGGGGTGCTGCGGCACTTCGCTCATTTCTTGGTCCGACGCTCTCACCAGACCGGTATACTGCCGCCACCGGGAGCCGGTGACACGTCAGGAGGGAATTCCATGAAGACACGGTTCAAGTTCGAGAGGCAGTTGATCGTTCTGGGCCTGCTGGGGCTGGCAATCTCTATTTCGGTCCGGGCGCAGGGGTTCGACCACATCAAGCGGCAAGCTCCGGTCCGGGAGGTGGGTCCCGAGCGGCAGCTCTTCCTGGACGACTGGCTCATCGACCGGATCGAGAACGCGGCCCGTTGGGTCCACGTCGCCCGGAAGGCGCCGGAGAATCCGATTTTCAAGGCGGAACGGCCCTGGGAGGGCAACCGGATCCTCTACTCCAACGTGATCTACGACGAAAAGGAACGTCTTTACAAGCTCTGGTACAACGTCCGGCCCGAATCCACGAACTATCTTTGCCTCGCCACCTCGGCGGACGGGATTCGATTCCGGCGTCCCGGCCTGGGGCTCCGGGAATTCCAGGGAAGCCGCAAGAACAATCTGTTGGTCATACCGGAGGACATCACCGAGATCAGGGTCTTCCATGACGATCACGACCCGGAGCGCCCGTACAAGATGGCCTTCATGAAATACGACACCTACGGCATCGGTGTCGGCTGGTCTTCCGACGGGCTTCACTGGGAGTCGCACCCGTATCCGGTGATCGTGCCCACCGGCGACGGGCTTTCGACCCCCTTCTGGGATCAGCGCCGCGAGCGCTACGTCTACTATCACCGTCCCAACGCCGGTCACGTCCTGCGCTGGTCCAAGATCCGGACTCCGGAAGCCTACCCCACGCGGGTAGTCGGTCTGGCGGAGAGTTTCAACTTCACCCTTTGGACGGATCTCAAGGAGGTCGTGGTGCCTGACGAGCGGGACGGCGCCGGCACGGAGTTCTACTACATGCCCGTCTTTCCCTATGAGAGCGGGTACGTGGGGATGTTGATCGTCTATCACGAATACACGGGCGACCCCGAATTCATGGACGGTTTCAACTTCACGCTGGACGCCCAGCTCACGTTCAGCCGGGACGGCAAGAAGTGGACGCGGGTCGGCGACCGGCACATCTTTCTCAAGGGGACCCCCGGGACCTGGGAAGGCAAGCGGGTCTATCCTGAGTGCGCCGTCTTGAGGGACGAGGAGATCCGGATCTACTACCGGGGCTCCAGCGTGCCCCATCGCAACCTCTTCGCACTGGTCGGAACCGAATACAAGGGCCGCGTCCTGGAAGGGGACGCCTTGGGCCTTGCCCGACTGCGGCCGGATGGATTCGTCTCGGTCCGCGCCGGAGAGGAAGAAGGCCTCCTGACCACCTGGCCACTCCGCTACCAGGGAGGCGAACTCCGGGTAAACGCCGACGCCGCTGGAGGATCCGTAAGGGTCGAGGCCCTCACTCAGTTCGGCAAGCCGCTCGCCGGTTTCGAGCGGGAGGCCTGCCGGCCCATCGAGGGAAACGGAGTGGGCCAGAAGGTCCAGTGGGACGGCGGGCGCAGTCTGGAAGAGCTGGACCAGCCGGTGCGGCTCCGTTTCATCCTGAAGGATACGGATCTCTATTCTTTCCAGATCCGGTGACGCTGGTCAGGGCGGCGGCGTATGCGCGCCAGGTTGCCTCGTCGAAGAGGACGAATCGGACCAGTTCCGGGGCCCTGCGTTCCTCCAGAAACTCGATGACGGCGGAAACGGCGGTCCGGGCGGCCTTGATCACCGGATAGCGGTACGCTCCGGTCGACAGGGAGGGGAAGGCGATGCCGCGGCACTCGTGGGTCACCGCCGCTTCCAGGCTGCAGCGGTAGGCGGAGGCCAGCAGCGCGGCCTCGCCCTTGCTTCCGCCCTTCCAGACCGGTCCCACGGCGTGGATGACGAAGCGGCTCGGGAGGTCCCCCGCTCCGGTGATGACGGCCCGGCCCGTGGGGCAGCCCTCGGGATACCGGCGGCGGGTCTCCTTCATGATGGCGGGTCCGCCGCGCCGGTGAATGGCGCCGTCCACCCCTCCTCCACCCGCCAGCCACCGGTTGGCGGCGTTGACGATGGCGTCCACCTGCTGGAGTGTAATGTCCCCCTGGACCAGTTCCAGGACACTACCCTCCAGCCGGAGTTGCATTTGCCAGCACCCGTATCAGGTTGATCGCCGAATGCCGTGACGGCTTCCGCCGGGGATTGTCAGGACAGGGCTTCGTATTCCCTGCGGATCTCGGTGAAGTGCTCCCACTCCTCTTCGGCGAACTTCAGGAAGATCTCCTTGCCCTGGGTGTCCTCGAACTTGTCGGCATAGTCGTGGAAGAAGTCGTAGGCGTCCTTCTCCATCGTCATGGCGATCTTCAACGCCTCGGCCGCAGTCAGGTTGTCCCGAAGCTGAGCCTTGATCTGGTCCTTTCCGGGAAAGATCCGTTTCAAGGTGTCGAAGTCGAAATCCAGGAAGACTGGCGCATTCAGTACCCTTTCGTCATCGGCGACCATACGGTCCCATTGCGCCTGAAGCTGCTTCAGATGACTCTCCTCATCCTCCAGCATTCTGAGAAACGTGGACCTGGTCGAGGCGTGGCTCACCAGCTCAGAGGCCGTGCTGTAGAAGTTGACGCCCCGTTTTTCAGTCGCTATGGCGATCCTCAAGGCGTCCCGGGCAAAGACCAGATCGGAACGCACCGGTTCCAGGTGGGTCTCGACCCGGTTCTGGCACTCTTCACAGACTCCGAAGATCTGTAGCTGATGCTGGACCGGATTGAACCCGTAGTTGGCGACGATGCGGGACTGGACCTGCTCCAGTTCGGGACTCAGGAACTCGATGGTGCCGTGACATTTGACGCACACCATATGGTGGTGGTGGGGCCGCTTGTACTGAGGCTCGAAGCGCGTCCGCCCGTCGTGCAGGTCGACTTCACGGGCCAACCCGCAGGCGGTCAGGGCCTTGAGCGTGCGGAAGACAGTCGCCGCCCCGATCCGCCGATCGCTCTGCTTGACCAGTTGATGTAGCTCATCTATGCTCACGTGGCCGCTGGTCTGGAGGAAGCTCTGCACCACCTTCCGGCGTTGGTGGGTCATGCGTAGACCCCGTTCTTTCAGGTATTTGGAGAAGATCTCCATCTCTTCCGAGATTTCTCTGACAGCGCCCATGAGTGGGATTCATTCTCGGAAATCCGGCAACCGTTTTCAAGTTTCGTTCGGACCGTCTCCAGACGTCCTCGGGTAAGGGTGTGAATGATGCAGCGTAATGTTCCTCGAGTCGATTCGTTCGTAGACGGGGTTCGGGCACCCTCCAACTCGTCCCGGTGCGGAGAATTGCGGAATCCGGGGACCGGAGAGCTTCTGGCCCATGTCCCCTTCGCCACCAGGGCGGAAGTTGACGAGGTTGTCGCTTCGTCCGCGGCGGCATTCCCCGGCTGGCGCGACACGCCCGTGGTGGAGCGCTGCCGGATCCTGTTCCGTTACAAGCAGCTCCTGGAAGAAAACCTTGAGGAGCTGGCCGAATGGATCTCGCGGGAGAACGGCAAGATCCCGGAAGAAGCGCAAGGGTCGGTTCGGCGAGGCATCGAGGTGGTGGAGTTCGCCTGCGGCATGTCCACCCTGATCCAGGGCTCGACGGTGGAAAACGTCTCCCGAGGTTTGGATTGCGCCAGTTTCCGGCAGCCGCTGGGTGTGTGCGCCGGGATCACCCCCTTCAACTTTCCCGCCATGGTGCCCATGTGGCTGTATCCCGTCGCCATCGCCTGCGGCAACGCGTTCGTTCTGAAGCCGTCCGAGAAGGTGCCGGGCGCGGCGTTGCGCCTGGCGGAGTTGTTCGCGGAGGCCGGACTTCCGCCCGGCGTCTTCAACGTCGTCCAGGGAGACCGGGAAGCGGTGGAGGCGTTGGTGGAGAACGAGTCCGTCCGCGCCGTTTCCTTCGTCGGCTCGGCCCCCGTGGCGCGCTATGTCTACGAGGCGGCCAGCATGGCCGGCAAGCGCGTCCAGGCGTTGGCGGGCGCCAAGAATCACCTGGTGGCCATGCCGGACTGCAACCTGGACAAGACGGCCGACGCTATCATCGGCTCCGCGTTCGGATCTGCGGGAGAGCGGTGCATGGCCATCAGCGCCGTGGTGACGGTGGGAGAGGTTCACGAACCTCTGATGGAGAAGGTCAGGGCCCGCGCAGAAAGCTTGCAGTTGGGCGCGGCCGCGGACGGTGGAAGCGACCTGGGACCGTTGATCTCCGGTCCTCACCGGGAGCGGGTGCTGAAATACATTGAGACGGGACTGGATGAGGGAGCCCGGCTCGCTCTGGACGGCCGCTGTCACAGCGGAGTCGACGACCTGTCCGGGTATTTTCTGGGGCCCAGCATCTTCGATGGCGTCTCACCGAAGATGAAGATTTACCAGGACGAGATCTTCGGACCCGTCCTCTGCGTCATCCAGGCCGAGGACCTGGATGAGGCGATCGATGTGGTGAACGCCAACCGGTTCGGCAACGGAACCGCCATCTTCACCGAGAGCGGGTGGGCGGCCCGGGAGTACCAGAACCGGGTTCAGGTGGGGATGGTGGGAATCAACGTCGGAGTTCCGGTGCCTCTCGCCTTTTTCTCCTTCTCCGGGTGGAGAGGTTCCTTTTTCGGTGACCTGCATGCCCACGGCCGCGACGGCGTGAACTTCTACACCGAGCAGAAGGTGGTCAGTTCCCGCTGGTTCGGCAGCGGTTGACGTGACAGGGCAGCCATCTTCCGACGATCCTCCTGGACCGCCGGCTATCTGTATGGCATTGCGGTCCAACGAGGATTCCCCGTAAGTTTGTCACAGTCTTTGCGTCTGCACTCGCTCCCGGATATCGTCAATCACCCCGTCGATGTCCCAGACGCAGCGCCATGCCGGAATCCGCAAGACGTCCCAACCCATCCGGGCGATCACCCGGTCCGGGACCAAGTCCTGACGGCGCCGCTTGCCCCGGTCGTCGGCCGGAAGTTTGGCGTATTGCACGTTTTCGGACCTCCCTCCCGTGTCCGCTCCTCCCCTGGTGGCAGGAGGACCGCTGACCTCGGCTCAGCCGTTTTGCGGAAGTAGCAGTCCCCGCACTATTTCGGGCGTCCGGATCTCAAGGCCGTTTCGCCGCAGATCGGCGCACCATGACTCGAGGTAGCCACCAAAGGTCGCTTGACCGTTGGGGTCCCAACGGTTTACCAGCCGGCAGGCCTCCCAGAGAGACGGCTCCTGAATGAATCGGGGTCGTAGAGCAGCGGCCACGATACCGGTCCGGACGCGATCGTACCGGTTCGCTTCCAATTCACCGATGCTTGCCGCAAACCACGTCGGAAGGTCCCCTCCCACGGACGCCAAGTGTTGCTGCTCCCGGTTGAGAGCGTAGGTCCGATGATTGGGGGCAAATTCCACCGCCCGATACACTGCGGCGGGCGGCTGACCTTGCCAGTCGTCGGCCAGCCCGTGGAGGACGTACAACGATGCCAGCTCGCACAAGCTTTCCTCAAACCACTTGTGGCGGTGTTCTCGGTAACGTTCGAACCCGGTCAGCACATGGCAGAGTTCATGCGAGAACTGAAAGACGTACTGTGACCAATATCTGTCGCCGGTGCTCAGGAAGATCTGGTAGGGCCGCTGATCATAGACCACGAGGGCATGATCCTGGCGCCACCGGCAGACGCGGATGGGCGCGTCTGGTCTGGCGCAGAAGGCCGACGTCAGCGTTCGGAATGCCGATTCGAGCACGGCCAGTATGGAAGTCAAACTCACCCGGCCCCAGTTTCCGTTGACGACCGTGAGTCTCCCGTCGTCGCTGGTCGCGTCCATCAGTCTCTCCCGGCGACCTTCTCCGAGACGATAAAGGCCCCGGTCGCTCCGGCATCACTCCTATCCAACCGATTCCGAAAGTCCGGCAGGTCGCGGCAGGTCCATCCTTCGGTCTCGAGGCGATTCCGCTGACGGGGAGGGAAGCGGGGGCTGTAGAGCGCCAACTCCTGGTCCCAGTCCGAGAATCGTTTTCCTTCGTCCGTCTCGAGGAAGCGCTTCACATGCCGGCGAAACGACGCCAGAGCATCGTCGTCGTGTTCCCGTGGATTCCGCTTGCAGGATCCGAATCGCACCCTTCGTGTCTCTTCGTTTCGTGCGATCATGTCGATTTCAATCTCGCCGCCGCGCCGCGGCCTCTTCCAGAAGCCGCCGACCGGAGCGGTCACGGGAAATCCGGAGCTGCCGGCGATTGAGACCTCTTCGGTGGCCAAGTGCACCAACTCCTCGAAGGCGTACCCTTCCAGCGTGCTCAGACGGGGAATCAGGAGCCGCGCCACCTCCGAGCTGGGGCGGATTCGGGCCGCCATACAGGCCTGCTGGAGAGCGGCCGTCCATGCCCGCAGGAAGGGATCGGAGACCGAGTAGCGAGCCCGCCGCGCGCCGTCGCCTGCCAACAACGGGAGATCCTTTCGGATTACTCGGAGGTCGTGGATAAGGGTCTTCAAATAGGGTCCGGGCGACGTTACTTCCGGAACTGCTCTCCTGAGTTCGGCGTAGCTGCACCGGGTACGTTTGGCGACGACGCGCAGGATGGCGAGGGAAGTCCTGCGGAGCTCATGTTGCAGCAGCATCTCGCCTTCCTGGTGCAGCGGCGCGCCCGTGCGGAGGAAAAGGCTGGCGCAGACTTCGGCTGCCCAGTCCCCCCAGTTGGGAATGGGGTCGATGTTCTCGACTTCCGCGAAGTGCCGCCAATATTTGGGAACGCCCCCGAAAAGCGTCCATAACGTAAGGACGCGTTTGGCGTCGTGTGCCCGGTGCAGATCGCAGACGTGGAATACGGTCCTCAGATCCCACGGGCCAAGATTCAAATTGAACGTCGTTCTCCCGAAGAGCGGCGTTCGGCTGTCATGGAGCAGCATTTCCATTTCTGCCTGGACCGAGCCGAGGACGATGATGCCGCCCTCGGTCTCGATGTCTTGCAGGCAATCCACCTGAGATTGAAGCAGAGACGGCAGAGCGCGAAGCGGCCCCCGGAGGCAGGTCTGAAACTCGTCAAGAGCAACGATGACGCCTTTGGCGCAGAGAGAGCCGATGGCTGCGGCGATGGCCGGCAGGGTTTGAGCCTCACTCATCTTTCCAGGTCAGAACAGCAACCGAAAGCCGATCTGCATCTGGAAGGGCGGCCCCGGGATGTTACCCGTCAGGTATTCGCCGTCTTCGCCCCGGGTCCGGGCGAAGTTGGGGTTCGAAGGTCGTCCGTCAAGACCGCAGGACAAGTCGCGCGAACTGGCGCAGTAGTCGGCGACGGTTGAGAAGTCCTGGCTCAGCGTGACGTTGTCGCGGTTGAAGAGGTTGAAGAACTCCAGCGAAACCAGCGCTTGCCGGTCCCCGCCGGCCGAGAACCGCTTCTGTACCCTCAGGTTGATGTCGGCAACGGGCACGTCGCGGAAGGCGTTTCTGGTGAACGGCACGCCGGGCGCGCTGTAGGGACGGTCGGCGCCGCCCCGGTCCTCGTTCGAATCGGTGCCCATTCGAGCGTCGAACGGCGCGCCTGAGAAGATGTACATTCCGGTCGAGATATCGACGTCTCCGGGCAGCATGACCACGCCCGTCACGTGGACTTGGTGTAGGCGGTCGAGTCTGCTGGGACCATACTCCGAGGCCAGGTCGTACGCATTTTCGTAGGATACTTCGCCCGCCGACCGTTCGTTGTCGTCGTTGGATTCGTTCTTCGACAGCACGTAGTAGGCGTTGAACTGTCCCCAGGGACGGCGGAGCTCGGACCGCACCGTCAGCGCGCGGTAAAGCGCCGACGCGGTCGACTCGCGGACCGTCACGCTGTCGAGTCCCGGCACCGGCCGCGCCGTTCCGCTCCGCAGGCCGAAGAATGGACGTTGCGCCGGATCGTCGCGCCGCACGGCCGGCAGCGGCACGTTGAGGTCCCGGTTGCGTTGCAGGTGAATCGTGTCGACGACGAGGAGGTCGGCGCCCAGCGACCAGCCGGGACTGATCTCGTGCTCGACGCCGGCGCCAAGCTGCCTCGCCATCGGGTTCCTGAAGTCCCGGTCCATCAGCGTGAGGCGGGCGCCGGCGAACGGGTTGTTCTCGATTCCGAGCGCGGTGGCTATGGCCGACATCTGGTCCGGGGTGAGCGTCGGCAGGTTGTCGAGGGTCCGCTCGTTGAGGTCGATCCCGATCAGATTCATCTGCTCGTACAGGGTGTCATTCGGATTCCCCGGAGGGACACGGAACGGCAGGGCCACCGTCACGTCACCCGGCGGCACGCGAAAGTTGTTCGTCGGACCGGACAGGAGCAGCAACGGGGTCCGCGCGTAGTAGACGCCGGTGAACCCCCGAACCACAGTCTTCGCGCCGCCGGTGGGGTCCCACGCGAAGCCGGCCCGGGGACCGAACTGGTGACGACTGCTCGGGATCGTAGACGGGTCGACGGTGCGGCCGATGGGGAACGTGACGCTGCTCAGTTGATCGAGCAGGATCCGGTTGTCGGCGTCGGGGGCCGGATTGAGTTGTGCGTCCCAGCGAAGTCCGTAGTTGACCGTCAGTGTAGGCGCCACGCGCCACTCGTCCTGCACGAAGAGTCCGACCTCGTCGGTCGCGAACGAGTTTTTCAGGTTTCCGATCTGCTGAACGTAGATCAATGAGCTTGAGTCGAACCGGTTGGGGATGGCGCCTCCGACGCCGATAATGTCCAGTGTGGTCTCGACGTCCGAGCCGAAGACGAGATAGCCGCCGTTCTGGAAGAAGGCGAATACCTGGTCGATGAAGACGTGGTTGACGTCGAATCCTGCCTTCACCCCGTGCGAGCCGGCGAGCCACGTCACGTTGCCGCTTGCCTGCGCACGCCAGTCGTACTGCGTCGTGGGGCGGAAACTGCGGGTGCCGAATTCCCCGAGCGACAGGTCGACGAGCGGCTTGAGGGCATTGGCCGAGCGCGGCCGATCCTCCCGCGAATATTGCCCGCGCAGTTCGAAGAGCAGGTTGGATGACGGCGCGCCGGTGAACTGGCCGACCGCCGTCTGCGTCGAATCCTCCTCCGTGCCGTTGGTTTCGAGCGAGCGGTGGGTTGTCGGAACGATGACACCCCCGACTCCGTCGGAGTTGAGCGCCCGGTTGGTGCTGCCGTTGTAGCGGACGTTGAAGCGGTGCCCGCGCGGCAGGTCGAAGTCGACCCGGGCCAGCCAGGCTTTGGCGTCGTTGGTCACGTCGAAAGGCGTCTCGAGGCCTCGATAGTGGTCGTACCCTTCGCGGCTGGCCGCCGTCGGCGTGAAGCCGGAGAGCCGGGTGAAACGCACTTCGCGCCCCGCCTTGAACTCCTGTTGTTCGTAGGCGACGAAATAGAACGCCCGATCTCGGACAAGCGGGCCGCCCAGGGAGCCGCCGAACTGGTGCTGCGTCGGCGCCGCGTCCTGGCCGAACGCGTTTTGCAACGCGAGTTGCTCGGGCCGCAGGAGGTAGAACGCCGACCCGTGGGTTGCGTTCGTGCCCGACTCGGTAATGGCGTTGACGAGCCCGCCGGTCGACCGGCCGAACTCGGGCGAGTAGCCGGCCTTGACCACCCGGAACTCGCGAATCGCCTCCTGGGGAATCGTAAACGTGAACTGCGAACGTTCGCCGCCCCGGATGCCGCCGAAGAACGGCTGGTTGTAGTCGGCGCCGTCGATGCTGACATTGCCGTTGATGCCGCGTTGTCCCGCCAGCGAGATCTGCCCGCGCTGAGGCTCGACCTGGGCAGTCGGAGTCAGGGAGACGAAATCGTGGAAGCGCCGACCGTTGATCGGCAGGTTCGCGATGGCCTGGCGGTCGAGCGTCACGTCGGACGTGTCCGTAGTGGTTTCGACGGCGGAGGTCCTTGCGGTCACCGTGACATCCTCCGCGACACCGGCAGGAGCGAGGGTGAAACTGATGGTCCGGCGGGCGCCCACGGTGATGGTCGTGTTGTCAAGACTTACGGTGCGGAATCCGGGTAGCTCAGCTCGGATGTCATAGCGGCCGGGCGGCAACAGCATGATGCTGTAGGTCCCCGTGGGGCCGGACACGGCGGCGCGGGTCAGGCCGTTGTCTGGATTGACGGCGGTCACGGTGGCGCCGGGCAGGACGCCGCCGGTCGCATCTTCGAGCAGGCCCGTGATCTCGGCGGTGGTCGCCCGGTTCTGGGCCGGCGCCGGAGCGGAGAAGCGGACAACGACAACCAGAAAAAAACGCGCGATCATTTGAAGCGACCATCCTCGTTGTGGGCCGACTGGCCGGCGAGGGCAC